>JAAYAK010000071.1 GCA_012719415.1 Syntrophorhabdus sp. | reverse complement strand
TTGGGGATCACCACTATTCCTTCATCACTGACAAAGAACCGCTGCCTGTCCTTTTCCAGGTCGTAGCCTATCCGCATGCCATCGGGAATGCGGACGTCTTTGTCTATGATGGCCCTTTTTATCTTCGCCCTCATGCCGACGACCACATCGTGGAAAAGAATGGATTGACTCACCTCGGCATAACTGTTGATACGGACACCGGGGGAGAGGACGGAATTGCGCACCGTGCCGCCGCTTATGATGACCCCGCTGCAAATGATCGAATCGAGGGCCTTGCCCGCCCGGCCACCTGTCTCGTCGGCAAAGATGGTCTTCGCCGGCGGATACTGGCCCTCGTAGGTCCTGATGGGCCAATTCCGGTCATAGAGATTGAACTCCGGCCTCACCGAAGCGAGGTCAATGTTTGCCTGCCAGTATGCCTCGATCGTGCCGATGTCCCTCCAGTACTTGCTGTCGCGGCCCTTCCCGACGCCGAACCGGTAGACAAAAACACGATTACGGGGATACATGAAGGGTATGAGGTCCCGCGCGAAATCGTGAAAGGATCCCTCTCGCCGGGCGTCACGCGTGAGCATGTCGATAAGGACATCGCGTTTGAAGACATAGACACCCATGGAAACAAAGGCCTTGTCGGGAGATCCCGGCATGGGGCGCGGCTCCGCCGGCTTCTCCTCGAACCCTATGACCCTGGAATCGGGGCCTGTGTGGATGACTCCGAACCGTGAAGCCTCCGAGATGTCGACCTCGATGCCGGAGATCGTCATGTCCGACCTCCTGCTCTGGTGATATCTCACGAAATGGCTGTAATCCATCTTGTACACGTGATCGGCGGAAAGGACGATCACGTTGTCCGCATCCACCTGTTTCAGATGGTAGAGGTTCTGATACACCGCGTCGGCGGTGCCTCTGTACCAGTCCTCTCCCACCCTCATCTGAGGAGAGAGGTTGGATACGAACTCGCCCAGTTCGGGATTCAGGATACTCCAGGCATCACGCGTGTGCTCGATGAGTGAGTGCGACTTGTACTGGGGAAGGACGAATATCTTTCTGATGCCCGAATTGACGCAGTTACTGAGCGTGAAATCGATGATGCGGTATTTGCCCCCGAAGACAACGGCAGGTTTCGCCCTGTCCCGCGTGAGCGGATGCAGCCTCTCGCCCGCACCGCCGGCCAGAACGAAGGCAACCGCGTTATGCATGATCCTCGATCTCATGAACCTGTCACCATTATGATGGACTGGAAACCCGTATTCAACAGGAAACGAAAGGGGTCCGCCGGGATCATGTTTCGCTTCCAGCGACTATAAAGGCGTATTCTCCCCTCTTCTCCTCTCCTGAGACCTCTGCGATGACTTCGCTCACGGTGCCTCGAAAGGTTCTCTCAAAAAGCTTCGTCATCTCTTTTACCATGACCATCTTCCGGTCCCCCATGATGTCGAGAACATATCCGAGGGTCTCTTCGACGCGCCGCGGCGACTCATAAAAGACAATGGGATACGGGCTGGAGCAAAGCCCTTCCAAAGCCTTCTTCCGCTTTCCTTTCTTCAGGGGGAGAAAACCGTAGAAAACGAACCGGTCGGCGAACAGGCCCGACACGGAGACAAGCGCCGCAACCGCTGAAGCCCCGGGTACCGCACAGACATCGATGTTTTCCGCGATGCATTTGCTCACAAGGATCCCGCCGGGGTCGGAGATGCAGGGAGTCCCGGCGGCAGTTACCAGCGCGACCTTTCTGCCCGCCTTGAGGTTGCGGATTATCGAAACCGATCTTCTCTCTTCGTTGTAGCTGCTGATACCCAGGATCGTGTTCTTGATGCCATAGTGACTGAACAGCTTCAAGGCCCGGGATGTGCTTTCCGCCACGACAAGATCGACCTCCTTCAGGACCTCTATGGCCCTCAGAGTGATGTCGCCGAGATTACCGATCGGAGTTGCGACAACGTAGAGAATCCCTTGCGAATCCATGACTATCAAGCATATTACAACCCAAAACTCTTGACAAGGACAAAAAAGTTTAAGAAAATTAAATATGAGTATCAAGGTTGTATTCATAGTGGGATTATGCCTGTTGCCGCTCGCGGCATATCCCGCGATATATACCTACGTGGATGAAAGCGGCACGTCCCATTTCACGAACATTCTTCCCATTGGGAAAAAATTCCGGGTTGTGATCTCCGAACGGATAAGACACGTCGTCGCGCGGGTCTTCAACAACACCACCTACGACGGTATTATTGAACGTCAAGCGCAGACGCACGGGATAGACCCCTCGCTCGTCAAGGCGGTCATGAAGGCCGAGTCCAATTTCAACCCCAACGCCATGTCACACAAAGGCGCTCAGGGTCTCATGCAACTCATGCCGGACACGGCACGTTTGATGAAGGTGGATAACCCCTTCGATCCCGAAGAGAATATCCGGGGCGGGACGAGATACCTGAAGTACCTGGGCGAGACCTTCGGGGGCAACCTTGACCTCATGCTGGCCGCATACAACGCCGGGCCGGCACGGGTCAAGGAATATAACATGAACATCCCGCCGTACGATGAAACACGCACGTACGTGCAACGGGTCAAGTCCTACTATAAATCGTTCAAGAAGAATTGATGAAAGCCAAAGACGAACAGCTCCCTCTCTGGACGCTTCCTAACCGGCTGTGCATCCTGAGAATACTCTTCATCCCCTTGATCATAATTTTTATAGAGAAAGGGTTCTTCTACGTCGCCTTCGTCCTTTTTATCCTGGCCGGTATAACGGACGGGCTGGACGGTTTCGTGGCGCGAAGGTTCAAGCTCACGTCAAAGCTCGGTCTCTATCTCGATCCCATCGCCGACAAGCTGCTTGTCTCCTCGGTGCTCATCACGCTCACCTACCACAACCTGGTGCCGTTATGGGTGACCATCCTTCTCGTGTGCAGGGAATTCATCATCAACGGGCTGCGGTCCTTCTACGCTCTCGAAGGCATCACCATTTATCCCTCTTTCACGGGTAAGCTCAAGACCACGCTCCAGATCGTGGCCATATCCTGCCTCCTTTTCAAACATCCCCTTGCTCAGCAGGTAGGACTGTACGTCATCTATGCCGCTCTCCTCTTCAGCATGTACTCGGCAGTGAACTACATAACGGCGATATTCAGACCAAAGAAGATGGGTGATGGGTCATAGGTTATGGGTCATGGGAAAGGACCCCCTGTAACCCATCATCCATAACCTATGACGGATCATCTATTGCTTGTTTCTTTGCAGATCCCACACTTCATGCACGTGCTTTCCGGGGCGTTGTTGTCATAGTACCCGATCTCACCCGAGGGGCTTATGAGCTCGACCATCGTTGTGCCTTCCTGATACCGCACGTGTTCGGAGTTGACCGGGATCTTGCCCAGACCCCCCGGGATGTCGAGGGCGTAGTGCGGAACGGCAAGACCCGAGGCGTTTCGTCTGAGAAAGGCCATGATCTCCCGGCCTCTCTCCAGTCTCACCTTGAAATGCGACGCCCCGCGGACGTCGTCGAGCTGGAAAAGGTAATAGGGCTTCACACCTGCCATGACGAGGGATTCGAAGAGTTTCAGGAGCACATGCGGACAGTCGTTGACGTTCCTGAGCAGCACGGTCTGACTGACGGGAATGCCCCCTGCGTTGCGGATGCTGGCGATCGCGGCGAGAGATCGGTCTGTTATCTCCCGCGGATGATTGATATGGAGAACAACCCATACCGGGGAAGCGGCCTCGATAGCCTTCACGTGTTCCACGGACAGGGCGTCGGGGCAGACCACAGGAACACGCGTGCTGAGCCTGATAACCAGGCGTTTCTCCATTGACCTCAACCGTT
>JAAYAK010000070.1 GCA_012719415.1 Syntrophorhabdus sp. | reverse complement strand
TATATAAGAGCCTATAACCTGCTTTTAGAAAATACAAGAAAGGAGGCGAATATGGCGGGTAGTGTTTACAAGATCATCGAGATCGTGGGAACAAGTGAGAAATCTTGGGAGGACGCCGCTAAGAACGCCCTTGAGACTGCGGGAAAATCCCTCGAGGACCTGCGTGTCGCCGAGGTCATCAAGCAGGATGTCACGCTGGAGAACGGAAAGGTGAGCCAGTACAGGGTCAGGCTCAACATTTCCTTCAAGTACCACAGCGAGTAGTCAAGGGGAAGGGGTGATGTAGAAGAAGGGAACCTCCCAAGAGGTCCCCTTCTTTTTTTGCCAGAGAACTGTCTTCTAGTACATGCCGTCCATGCCGCCCATTCCTCCCGGGGGCATCATGGGCATCTGGGCGCCCTTGTCTTTCGGTTTTTCGGCGATCATGCAGTCGGTGGTAAGAAGCAGCGACGCAACCGAAGCCGCATTCTGAAGGGCCGTGCGGGTGACCTTGGTCGGGTCGATGATGCCGGCTTCCATCATGTCGTCCACATACTCTTCCTTCGCGGCGTCGAAGCCGAAATTGCCGGTCCCGTTCTTTACCTTCTCAATGATTATCGAGCCATCATGACCGGCGTTGGTCGCGATCCATCTCAGCGGGTCCTCGAGGGCCTTCTTGACGATGTTGACGCCGAACTGCTTTTCGCCGTCGAGTTTGAGCTCGTCGAGCTTGGCAATGGCCCTGATAAAGGACACGCCGCCGCCCGGCACGATGCCTTCCTCAACGGCTGCCTTGGTGGCATTGAGGGCGTCCTCGACGCGGGCCTTCTTCTCCTTCATTTCCGATTCCGTGGCCGCGCCCACGTTGATGACGGCAACGCCGCCGACGAGTTTCGCGAGCCTTTCCTGGAGTTTTTCCCTGTCGTAATCGGATGTGGTCTCTTCGATCTGGGTGCGGATCTGTTTGACCCGTCCCTCGATATCCTTCTTGTCGCCGGCGCCGTCCACGATCGTCGTGTTGTCCTTGTCGATGACGACCCTCTTCGCCTGGCCGAGGTCCTTGAGGCCTATGCTCTCGAGCTTGATGCCCAGCTCTTCGGAGATCATCTGCCCGCCGGTGAGGATGGCGATATCTTCGAGCATCGCCTTTCTCCTGTCACCGAAGCCGGGTGCCTTGACGGCGGCTATCTTCAGGGTTCCTCTGAGCTTGTTGACGACGAGTGTCGCCAGCGCCTCGCCTTCAACGTCTTCGCAGACGATGAGGAGGGCCTTGCCCATCTTCGCGACCTGCTCGAGTATCGGGAGGAGGTCTTTCATGTTGCTGATCTTCTTCTCGTTGATGAGGATGAAGGGCTCGTCGAGAATGGCTTCCATCTTCTCCGGGTTCGTTACGAAATAGGGCGAGATGTAGCCCTTGTCGAACTGCATGCCTTCGACGATGTCGAGGGTCGTTTCCATGCTCTTCGCTTCCTCGACGGTGATGACGCCTTCCTTGCCGACCTTGCTCATCGCCTCGGCGATGATGTTGCCGATGGTGTCATCATTGTTGGCGGAGATGGTGCCGACCTGGGCGATCTCCTTCTGGTCCTTTGTCGGCTTGGAGAGCTTCTTCAGCTCGCCGACGATGACCTCCACCGCCTTCTCGATGCCCCGTTTCAGTTCCATGGGGTTGTGGCCTGCCGCTACGAGCTTGGCTCCTTCGCGGTAGATCGACTGGGCGAGGACCGTGGCCGTCGTGGTGCCGTCGCCGGCGACATCGCTCGTCTTGCTGGCGACTTCCTTCACCATCTGCGCGCCCATGTTCTCGAACCTGTCCTCAACCTCAACCTCTTTGGCGACCGTCACGCCGTCCTTGGTTACCGTGGGAGAACCGAAGGTCTTCTCGAGAATAACGTTTCTGCCTTTAGGTCCAAGAGTCACCCTGACGGCGTCAGCCAGCGTGTTCACGCCTCTCAGGAGTGCCTCCCTTACATTCTGATCATACTTGATTTCCTTAGCCATCCTTTGATCCCTCCTTCCTTATTAATCTTCTACGATCGCAAGAACATCATCTTCCCTGAGAATGAGATGCTCTTCGCCGTCGACCTTGATTTCCGTGCCGGAGTATTTGCCGAAAAGGATCTTGTCCCCCGGTTTCACGGTCAACGGTGCCTTCTGGCCGCTTTCCAGGGTCTTTCCGTCGCCCACCGCAACCACCTTGCCTTCCTGGGGTTTTTCCTTGGCAGCGTCAGGAATGATTATGCCGCCCTTCGTCCTTTCCTCTTCCTCGATTCTCTTGACAAGAATTCTGTCCTGTAATGGTTTCACCTTCATTGTTTCACACTCCTTTCTGTGGTTGTTAAGTTAGCAATTGCGAAAATCGATTGCCAAAAACAATATAAGGACGGTCGGAAGTTTTTGTCAATACCGGGGGTTAAATTTTTAGCAACAAATTTACCCCTTCCCGGTACCACCTGCTGAACAGTTCGTTTTCCATCCGGTTGGTTTCGGGGTCGGAAATGATGGAGGTGAAGACCTTTTCCTTGTCGATGACGGTCTCGTACTCGCGCTCGGCCTGGGAGGCGAGGCGGTCGACCATGGCGCCGAGGATCTCCTCCTTGCTGCCCGCGCACGCCCACAGGGCCCACCAGCGGTCATAGGCCCCGCGGACCTTCTTTCTGCTTTCGTCATAATAGCTGGCGAATGAAGGAAGCCATTCTTTTATCGTGTCCTTCGATTCGAAAAAGGTCTCTTCCACGAAGGGGAAACGCTCGAGGACATCCATCTCCACGCGGATCTTCCTGATGAAACCTTCTATGATGTCTTCGGCGCCGTGTTTTTTCTTGTAGACTTTCGACTTGAGGTTGTTCCACACCTCGATGACGGGATAGATCTCCATGTTCTTTTCGGAGTAGTTGACCGTTTCGATATTATCGATCGTGTGTTTGCGCGTATCGGGGATGCCGTACATGAGAAGCCCGAGGAGGTCCGAGACGATGTGGTAGAGCAGCGACCTGTTCCTCGGACGCTTGGCGGGGAACATGAAGCAGATGAACTCGTTGAGTTCCAGGGCCTCCACGAGGTGGTCCTTCTTCGGTTCGTTGTGCATGTACTTTATGGCGTCGATGGCCAGTGTGATCGTGGCCATGGACCTGAAGTCCTCGTCGTCCTTGATGAGTTCCCAGACATCCAGGATATGCCTGCGGGGGAGCACTATAGACCTTCCTTTCTAAGCTCTTCGAGGAGAGCCTTTTGCCTGTCTGTAAGCTTCTTCGGGATATCGATGATGACCTCCACGTATTCGTCGCCGCCCTGATCGGGGACACCAAGGCCTTTCAGACGGACCCTGGAATGGCTTTTTACACCGGCAGGGATGGTGACCCTTTTCGGCCCGTCGATGGAGGGGACCTCGACGACGGTCCCCAGAAGCGCGTCAGTCACCTTGACCTCCC
Source organism: Syntrophorhabdus sp. (assembly GCA_012719415.1). Taxonomy (NCBI): domain Bacteria; kingdom Pseudomonadati; phylum Thermodesulfobacteriota; class Syntrophorhabdia; order Syntrophorhabdales; family Syntrophorhabdaceae; genus Syntrophorhabdus; species Syntrophorhabdus sp. Next base: position 2,978 of record JAAYAK010000070.1, on the reverse strand, counting down.
TGGTCACGTACAGGTCGTTGCCCGTTCGTTTGAAGACGGGATGTTCCGCCACCTTCATGGTTATATAGAGGTCACCACGTTGCCCCGAACGCCCCTGGTTGCCCTTGCCCTTCAACCTCAGCTTTTTCCCGCTCGTGATCCCTTTCGGTATCTTGACGTTCACCTCTTCCGTACCCGTCGCCGTGGCCAGCGAGATCCGTTTTTCCGCCCCATGTATGGCGTCCATGAAGGGTATCTCCAGTTCGTAGTGGAGGTCGAGGTCCTGTGCTGTCTGCGTGCCTTGCTGCTGCCTCGTGATGTAATCGTTGAAGTCCCACGCCTGCTGCCGCCTCTGCTGCTTTGCCCCCCTGCCTGCCTGCCTGCCGAAGATCATGCTGAAGATGTCTCCCCCGCCGAAGCCGAGGTCCTTGAAGAGGTCTCCCACGTTGAAACCCCTGAAGATGTCCTCTTCGCTGTAGCGCTGCTGGAAGCCCCCCATGCCGAAGGCATCGAACTGCTTGCGTTTTTCCGGGTCGCTCAGCACCGCGTAGGCCTCGTTGATGAGCTTGAACTTTTCTTCCGCCTCCTTGTTTCCCGGGTTGCGGTCGGGATGGTACTTCAGGGCCAGTTTCCTGTACGCCTTCTTTATCTCGTCTTCGGAAGCCGTTTTGGAGACGCCGAGCAATTCGTAGTAATCCTGCTTTCCTGCCATACGGTTCGTCACCTCACGTGAGCTATGTATGTCCCGGTGTCGCTGCCGACTGCCCGGGCGACCGCGGTACATTTCACCTTCATTATATATACCACCTGACGTTCTCCGTCAAATTCGCTGATGGTCTCGAAATTCCCCATGCCCTTCGCGATGACGGGGCCTTCTTTCTTCCAGAGCCTTTCGATCTCGCCCGCGATGTCCTCCCTCGGCAGACCCACGTTGCCCTTTCCCGTAGATATGATGCGGGGGTGCAGATCGTGAAGTCCAAGGCGCCGGACGTCCTCCATGGAAAGGTCGTTCTGCGCCGGACGTTCCCTGACCGTGTAGAGCACCTTCCTGCCGCCTCTCTCGAGAAAGCGCAGGAGGGGAAGATCGAAGACGAAGTCCCCGATGTTGTCGCCGAGCATCAGTATTTCGCCGCTCTCTGTGGAGACCGCGGCCGCCGCCCGGTCCACGTCGCCCTCAAGGGCAGGGATATCGCCTGTGAATGTCCCGCCGGTGAAGTAGTCCGTGGAGTTTCCGAGGGCGGACAGACGCAAAAGGTCTTCCAGACAGTCGTCAATGTTTCCGCGAAGGCCCTTGAGGGCCGCCAGAGCCTCCCTGTATTCTCTGTGTTTCAGAGTGGCATAGGGGTCCCAGACGCCGGTCCTTCGCCTGATGTGTGCCAGGATCCTGCCGGCTATCCACGGAGGCGTCGCGTCTGCGTCAAAGAGGTCTTCAAGAAGCGACAGTGACGAGTCGAGGACCCCGGGGTCATTCCCGGAAAGGGCCGTCGTCTTCCTGGCCAGTCCTTCCAGGCATGCGCGACAGGGTTCCTGAACTTTCATGACAGACAATAGGATATAATCAAACGCCATGCATTTCAACGTCAAAGGAGGGCCATGGCGTTTCCGAAATAAACGCTTTCATTCTTTTTCGCATTTGTTATAATGGGTGCAGGGGCATAGGGGTGGTTCCAGACCATACGGATTGAGACTGATCCTCACGTTCGCCGCTCGAGTTCTTTTCCTCGTCACCTGTCATCTTCTTCCGGCACGATCTGTTTTTCAGGGGGATTCCCCCCCCGCACAAAGGGTGACAGATGGCAGACAATCGGCGCACGAGCGTCTACGTTGATTATCACATTCTCGACCTCATCGCGAGGCCCCGGGTGAGCGACGAAGCCCTGCTTCCCGAGTGGAACGCGGGCAGGTCGATCTGGGACCGCTACACGCGAGAGGCAGTGTCTCTTGTCACCTCGGTGGACGAGATGGAACTCGATTTCGTGGTCCAGATGAACCGCGGCGGCCTGTGCGTCACCGATACCTTTCAGATCACCGATAATATCGACACCTTCGAGCGCTGGGAAGGGGCGGACCACACAGACACGGAACACTGGCGGGCCATCGTGCATCTCTATGACCAGCTCGACGTCATAAGCGGGCATGATGACCTTGTCGGAGAGCATGCCCATCCACACTATTGCGAACAGCTGAGCCGTGTCCTGAAGGAAGAGCCCGCCGGGGACATGGGGAGATCGCCCTCGTTCGATGAGGAGACGGCGATACTCAGGGACTGCGCGGCGGCGTTGCATGACGTCTATGACATGCAACTCTGGGCGGACCTCAAGCATATCCAATACGGCCTCAACTGGAAGGTCCTTGAGTCCGTCTTGCCGAGATATTCCCACAGCACCGCACTGAGCGGCGAGGACGCGGCGCTGAACAAGAACCTTCTCGGCCTTCTCAACCGGCTCGTCAGCATCGGGAAGAAGAGCTGCCCCCGGCTGCCCATGCAGGACCGGCATATCGATTTCGTTCTCGATATCGTGAGAAAGAAGTACTGCCAGGAGGACATCGACCGCAGCATCTCGCACATAGCCCAGTGCCTCCGGAACGGTATCGACTGCTACCTCACGATGGATGGTGAACTGGCGGAGAGATTCACCGAAAGCAAACAGAACCTCCAGCTCGCCCTGGGAGCATCCATCCACCTCGAGGTCCTGCGCCCGACGGAACTGGAGAAAAGACTGGGGTAAAGAAGGTTCAAGGGTTCAAGGGTTCAAGAGTTCAAGAGTAAAAGACAAAAAGGGCAGCGGTGCCTTCGGCCGGTGTGCCCTGGTCGGCAATTGTGTTGACAAACGGCCTCCCTCGCGGTTCTTCCCTTGAACCCTTGAACCCTTGAACCCTTTTTTTATTTCCACTCATCCGTCTGTGGTTGGGGGAGCTGGTAGGATTTCAGCGTTTCTATGTACCTGTAGAAGCCCTCGGGGTCCTCCTTTTCGAGCTTTTCGATCTCGGGGCGTATC
>JAAYAK010000069.1 GCA_012719415.1 Syntrophorhabdus sp. | reverse complement strand
GACGCGAAGTTCAAGACCTTCGGCTGCGCGAGCGCCATCGCCTCCGCGTCCGCTCTGACGGAGATACTCAAGGGAAAGACCATCGAGGAAGCAATGAAGATAACCAACCAGGACATCGCCGACTACCTGGGCGGGCTTCCCCAGGAAAAGATGCATTGCTCCGTGCTCGGTCAGGAGGCCCTTGAAAAAGCGATCGAGAACTACCGCGGCATATCGCACAAAAGACCGGAAGAAGAGATCGTCTGTGCCTGCTTCGGCGTCACCGACGGGGAGATCGAGCGGGCGATCAGACAAAACCACCTCACGTCCGTCGAGGAGGTAACATACTACACGAAGGCCGGGGGTGGGTGCGAGAACTGCCATGACAAGATCCAGGCCATACTTGACCGCGTTCTCGCGGCCAAGAGATCCGAAAAGGAGCCGGAGGGAAGACCACGGCTTTCCAACATCCAGAAGATCCGCATGATCGAGGAAACCATCGAACGCGAGATCCGCCCTTCGCTGCAGCATGACGGCGGCGATATTGACCTCATCGACGTCATCGGGAACAGGGTCCTCGTGGCAACAAGGGGAGCATGTGCAACGTGCCAGGCATCTCAGATAACGCTGAAGAGCTTCGTCGAGTGGAAACTGAAAGAGTTCGTCTCGCCCGACCTTGTTGTTGAGGAGGTGGCAAAATGAGGACGGTCTACCTTGACAACAACGCGACAACGATGGTGTCCCGGGAGGTCCTTGACGAAATGCTCCCCTTTTTCCATGATCGGTACGGGAACCCCTCGAGCATGCACTCCTTCGGCGGCCAGGTGGCCCGCGAACTCTCCCAGGCCCGTGCCAGGGTTGCCTCGCTCCTCGGGGTTGACCCGGAGGAGATCATCTTCACGAGCTGCGGCACGGAAAGTGATAACACGGCGATCATGTCGACCCTGCTCGTAAACCCGGGGAAGACGCACATCGTCACGAGCAGGGTCGAACATCCGGCGATCAAGGTCCTGTGCGAGCATCTTGCCCAGAAAGGGTACCGCGTGACAATGGTCGGTGTGGACAGCGATGGAAGGCTCGATATGGACGAATACGAGGCAAGCCTGACGCCGGACACGGCGATCGCGAGCATCATGTGGGCCAATAATGAAACGGGTGTGGTCTTTCCCGTGGAGGAAGCGGCACGCCTGGCCCGCGAGCGGGGGATCGTCTTCCATACCGACGCAGTCCAGGCCGTGGGAAAGATACCCATTGACATGAAAGACAATGCGATCGACATGCTTTCTCTTTCGGGTCATAAACTGCATGCGCCGAAAGGCGTCGGCGTCCTGTACGTACGGAAAGGGACAAAGTTCTCCCCCTTTCTCATCGGCGGCCACCAGGAAAAGGGACGCCGCGGTGGCACGGAGAACGTCCCCGGGATCATCGGGCTCGGAAAGGCCTGCGAACTTGCCGGCGCCAACATGGAGAAGGAGAACACGTACGTGAGAAACCTGCGCGACCTGCTGGAGAGCGGGCTTCTCACCGCAATCGCACAAAGCCGGGTGAACGGCGTCCAGGATGAGCGTCTTCCCAACACGACGAATATCAGCTTCGAGTTCGTCGAAGGTGAAAGCATCCTCCTGCTCATGGACCAGTTCGGCATATGCGCCTCCTCGGGCTCCGCCTGCACCTCCGGTTCACTCCAGCCTTCTCATGTCCTGCGGGCCATGGGCGTTCCCTACACGATGGCCCACGGATCCATACGATTCAGCCTCAGCGTCTACAATACTGAAGAGGATATAGACCTCGTCATAAAGGAACTGCCTCCGATAATCGAAAAGCTCAGGGTCCTTTCACCCTACTGGGCGACACAGCAGGGCGCCTGCACAACGGTCTAAGGAGAGAGACATGCAAGAGGGAGAAAATTCAAAGGACCGCTGCAGGGAAGAGATAACCGCGACCCAGAACCATCGCTCACGGCTGCCTTTCCTCGTCGACAGGATAGTGGCACAGTACGACAAAAAGGGCCGTCTCCATCACGTCGGCCCCGAGCCGATACCTTCACGACGGGCCATCATCGATATCATACGCAAGACCATCCCCATCCTTTTCCCGGGTTTCTTTGCCGAGAAACGACTGGACGAGATCAACCACCGGTATTATCTGGGAGAGCAGGTGACAGAGCTCTTCGATGCGATCGCGACACAGATACAGCACGCGATACGCCACGACTGCATCCGGTTCAACCGGCCCTGCGTTCATTGCGAGGACCTCAGCCAGGAGATAACCCTGAGGTTCATCGAAAACATTCCCGAACTGCAGGAGACGCTCTCGAAAGACGTTCGCGCCGCCTTTGAAGGCGACCCGGCCTCACGGCATTTTGACGAGATCATATTCTGCTATCCCGGTCTCTTCGCGGTTGCCGTCTATCGCGTCGCCCACTGGATGCACACGAACCAGGTGCCCCTCATCCCGCGGATCATGACGGAATACGCGCACAGTCTGACGGGCATCGACATACATCCCGGTGTCGTCATCGGTGAAAGCTTTTTCATGGACCACGGCACCGGCATCGTCATCGGGGAAACGACCACCATCGGCGACAGGGTGCGTCTCTACCAGGGTGTCACCCTCGGCGCGCTTTCACTCAGCAAGGATGAATGCCCTCTTCTCAGGGACACGAAGCGCCATCCCACAATAGAGGATGACGTCATCATCTATGCCAACGCAACCATCCTGGGAGGACAGACGGTCATAGGCGCCCGCTCGACCATCGGCGGGAACGTATGGCTCACCGAATCCGTTCCACCCGACACGTCCGTCTTCCTCAAAAAGCCCGAGCTGGTGATGAAGAACAAGTGAAGACCGTTTTAAGTTTTAGGTTTTAGGTTTTAGGTATCTCAGGTCGGAAGACCATAAGGAGGTTTCTCTACTGTGAAGGTTCCGATCTCATCGGACCGTCCGGAGGTTTGAGCCGGCCTGAGATGACTGTAAGGGTTCCGGTCCTACCGGAAACCGTCCGTCTTTGTCTTTAACCTGAAACCTGAAACTTGAGACCTGAAACGGTCTTTCTATTCTTCTTCCTCGTTCATGCTCCCCGTTCTGTAGCCGTGGAGGTCGAGGGCGATGTAGGTGAAGCCTGTGCGCATCAGCTCGGCAGCTATCTCGTCGCGGTACTCGAGGATGACGGGGAAATCCTTCTCATCGGTCTCGATGCGGGCCGTGCTGCCGTGATGCCTGACCCGGACCCGTGATACCCCGAGGGATCTCACGAATGCCTCGGAACGTTCGATGTCTTCGAGCATTTTTCTCGTTATCGCCGTCCCGTAAGGGATCCTCGAGGACAGGCACGCCTCGGAAGGCTTGTCGCAGGTCGCGAGCCCCAGTGCCCGGGAAAGCTCCCGTATGTCGTTCTTTGTGAATCCTCCGTCGAGAAGAGGGCTCACGACATTGAATTCCAGACACGCCCTCCGCCCCGGGCGAAAATCCTTTTCGTCGTCCGCATTGGATCCCTCGAGGAGAAAGGAATACCCTTCCCGTCGAGCGATCTCCCGGACTACCTTGAATAGACGGGCCTTGCAGTGATAGCACCGGTCACGCCCGTTGGCCACAAAGCTTTCATCCTCCATCTCCGTGGACTCAAAGAGGATCACGCGGGCCCCCAGGGCGGCGGCGCATTCCTTTGCCCCGTCACTCTCCGATCGCGCGTGTATGGGAGACACACCGGTCAGCGCCAGGACATTCCCGCATCCCAGTTCATCGATGCTCACCTTCAGCAGCAACGTGCTGTCCACACCACCCGAGAAGGTGACGGCAACCCGTCCCATGGACCTGATAGAATTCTTCAGGTCCTCGTATTTTCTCCTGAGCTCCTCTCCCACCATCATACACCGCTCTTCTGCGTCTGCCCTCCAGGCGCCTGTGCCCGCAATGCCTGCCGGTCAGGGGCCGCCGGGGAGTCCCTGGAAGAGTTCCGTCGAAAGGTACCGTTCTCCCGAATCAGGCAGAATAACAACGATGGTCCTGCCGGCGTTCGCGGGCTCCCTGGCCAGTTTGACCGCAACGTGCGCCGCGGCACCGCACGATATCCCGCTCAGGATCCCCTCCTCGCGCGCCAGGCGTCTCGCCATTTCCATCGCCTCATCGTTGCTGACAGTCTCGATGCGGTCGACAAGGGAAAGGTCAAGCACCTTCGGAACGAAACCGGCGCCTATTCCCTGGATCTTGTGCGGGCCCGGCTTCAACTGTTCCCCGGTCCTCGTCTGGGTAAGGACAGGGGAGTGGATCGGCTCCACGGCAACGGAGACGATCTTCTTCCCCTTCGTGAGCTTGAAATACCTGCTTATCCCTGTGATCGTACCGCCCGTTCCGACACCGGAAACGAGGATGTCCATCTCCCCGTCCGTATCGTTCCAGAGCTCGACGGCCGTCGTCGCTTCATGTATGGCCGGATTTGCGGGGTTCTCGAACTGCTGGGGAAGGAAATACCGTGAAACGTCGCCGGCGGCGATCTCCTCCGCCTTCGCAATGGCCCCCTTCATGCCGCTGGCCCCTTCCGTAAGGATGATATTTGCCCCGAGGGCCCTGAGCACCTTGCGTCTTTCCAGGGACATCGTCTCCGGCATGGTAAGGGTCAGACTGTATCCGCGGGCAGCGGCTACGAAGGCAAGGGCTATGCCCGTGTTGCCCGACGTGGGCTCGATCATCTCCAACCCCGGTTTGAGCCTTCCCGTCTTCTCGGCGTCCCAGACCATCGCGGCACCGACCCGGCATTTCACCGAGTAGGCCGGGTTGCGCCCCTCCACCTTCGCGAGCACCGTGGCCTTCGCACCTGCCGTCACCCTGTTCAGCCTGACGAGCGGCGTTCTGCCTATTGAGAACGAGTTGTCCTCGAATATTCCTGCCATGGGCGGCCTCCTTATCTGGTCTCCCCGGGCGCCATCAGGGATTGGCGATCCCGACAGGGACCCGGGCATCAGCAATGTATGCGCGATCTCGCGATTATCCGGTCCACAGGGCGCGTTACATAGTACTCCATGAGGCGTTCGTTGAAATCCCTCTCGACATGTTTCCCAAGACATTCCCCCCGCATGAAGGGGATAAAGGGACAACTCCATCCCGTCAGGTCCGCGTGTTCCTGCTTCATTCTCTCCATCACGCGGTCGTAGAGATCGGCGGTCCAGCGTTCGTAGCCTTCGCATTGACCTTCGCCGAGCCTCTCCCAGAAATCGTCCCCGAAGGTGCCGAAGGTAAGCTCCGTTCCGGCAAAACGCTGACAGGGATGGATGGCCCCATCGGCGCAGAACACGACCTGTCTCATTCCGGCAGGACAGGTGAAGTGAGCTCCCGTTATCATCTGCACAACGGCGAACTTCCACTCCCCATCGAACTCGATGCCATGCTTCTCCGTTGCCAGATCCATCCTTCTTATAGCCTCGAACCTCTCCTCTTCCGACAGCTCCAGCTTTCTCTCGTCCGGCGATTGGCCGCAGAATATGTTGGCGGTGATATTCTTGATGCCTATCGCGGCCATTTCATCGACAAACCTTTCGATATTGGAGAAATTGATCTTGCTGAGGGTCGTCAGAACATCACATTCCACGCCGGTGGCAATGATCCGTTCCAGGTTGCCGACAACCCTGTCAAAGGTCCCTTTTCCGGCGCGGTCCAGTCTTCGCTGATCGTTGTCCTCCCTGACACCGTCGAGGCTCACTTTGAAGCTCAGCCGGGATCTGTTCCTCATTATCCAGTCGTATGTGGTCCGGTTGATGCTGAAGGCATTCGTGAATATCTTGAACGTGGTGTCGATCCCGTACTCCTCCGACATGGCAACCGCCCGGTCGTGGACCTGGCTCACGGTCTCGAAATTCAGCAGAGGCTCGTAGCCGAGAAAGGATATGAGCAACGCGGGAATCCCTCTTTTCTTCAGGTAAGGGAAAAGGCCCGTGAGGACCCTGCCGGCAAACTCGGCTGTCATGTGGCCGCTCCTGAAATCGTAGAAGCTGTGATAGCAACCCTTGCAGGCCAGGTTGCATGTGGCCGAAACGAGAAAGGTCACCCTGGATATCCTGGCAACCTCGTTCCTGCGCCGTGCCGTGGCGACGTACTCCGCGAACATGTCCCGCTCACTCCTGTCCCCCTCCACCAGGAAGTGTTTGTCGTAGAGCTCTTTTATCAGGACCCCGGACTCTTGTCGGCATATTTCCGACATTCCAGTCGCCGCTGTCTCAGCCGGGATGGGTCTCTCGAAAAGCTCAAGGACGCCGGCGATCTCGCTCCCATATGATGTCAAGTTGCCATGCAGTTTGCTGTATACCCTTACCTCGCCACCGTTCAATTGCCTTACCACCAGAAAGGGCGACTTCTTCAAAATAATGTCGGGCGGTATCTCTGTGGGATTCATGTCTATTTCTCTCGTCTCAGGCACAGTTCGTCGGGAACTTGTGGCCGCACCTCTCCCGCAGAACTCTTTTCCTATCATTCTGACAGGTTGAATATGAAATCACTCTCCGTCTCTGTCAAGATACACCAGATCACAGGGAATACTCAAGTATCACGGTGAAATACCGGCCTTGTGCATCCGAGGCCGTTTCCGGTGAAGACAATTCCTGACCGTGGAACATTGTTGTTTTAATAAGGAACTCAATCTGCTAGAATCCTGACAACAAGATTCATGCAAGCGGGGTGATGGCGTGGAAGGATTCAAGGATTGGCTGAAACCCGAGGTGATATGGTTTCTCGTCGGCCTCGTGCTGATGTTGCTGGAATTCGTCCTGCCCGGTTTCGTTGTCTTTTTCTTCGGCGTCGGCGCATGGATCGTAGCGCTCATCTGCCTCTTTACGGATATATCCGTCAATGTTCAACTCATCATCTTCCTCGTGGCCTCGGTCCTGCTTCTTGCGTCATTGAGAAAATGGATGCGAGGTGTCTTTGTCGGCTATAAGAAATATGGCCGTACGGACGATGATAACATGTCGCCATTCACGGGGGAGAAGGCCGTGGTGACACGGAGGATCGACCCCGTCATGGGAGGCAAGGTGGAGCTTCACGGAACAAGCTGGAATGCCGAAACCGACGGGGACGAGCCGGTTGAGGAGGGAGTTGCAGTGGAAATTACCGGCAAGGATGGCCTGACACTGAAGGTCAAGAAATATCCTGTAAAGGGAGGGGATGTCTTATGAACTTTTTTACCATTATTATTCTTGGCCTCATTGTCATCGTTGTTGTAGCCTTTTCCAAGACCATCCGCATCGTTCCGCAGAAGGTCGCCTTCATTGTCGAGCGTCTCGGCAAATACAGTGCGACACTGGACGCCGGCCTTCACATCCTGATACCCTTTATCGATAAGGTCGCATACAAACATACGCTGAAGGAGCAGGCCATCGACGTCGCCTCCCAGACATGCATCACCCGGGATAACATCGCCGTTGAGGTGGACGGCATCCTGTACCTCCAGGTGATTGACCCCCAGAAGGCATCTTACGGGATCAACAACTATCAGTTCGCCGCAATGCAGCTCGCCCAGACAACCATGAGGAGCGTTATTGGAAAGCTTGAACTGGACAGGACCTTCGAAGAACGGGAAACAATCAACACCACTATCGTGGAGGCCGTCGACAAGGCATCGGACCCTTGGGGTGTGAAGGTGACTCGGTACGAGATAAAGAATATCGTACCTCCGCAGAGCATCAAGGACGCCATGGAAAAGCAGATGCGGGCTGAGAGGGAAAAGAGAGCCGTCATCGCAGAATCGGAAGGGGACAAACAGGCGAAGATCAATCGTGCCGAGGGTGTCAAACAGGAGATGATCGCCACTTCCGAAGGCGAGAAGCAGAAACGGATCAATGAGGCGGAAGGTCGCGCGGCAGAGATCGTACGCGTTGCCACCGCGACCGCCAACGGCCTTCGCGAGATCGCCCTTGCCATCAACGAACAGGGCGGTATAAACGCCGTCAACCTGCGAATCGCCGAACAATACATTAATGAGTTCGGCAAACTCGCAAGAACAAACAACACCCTGATCCTCCCGGCAAACCTCGCCGACCTTGCAGGCCTCGTATCGACGGTGACGACAATACTGAAAGACCAGACCAAGGACGCAGGGGTGAGGTCTCAGGGAGTAGAGAAGAGATAGACGGCAGCTAAGCCTCGAAAACCAGCGTGATACACGGAACCGCCGGAACCCTTCGTCGTGTTGAACTCTCAAGCGGTTCAAGCAATTCAAGCGGCTCAAGCTGTCTTTTTATTTGACCCGCCCGCCCCATTAGTGATACTTTTTTTTACCGAACCATTTGTCAGGAAAAGATCAGGAGGACATATGAAAGTGAGCATCCTTGCAACACTCGCCATCGTTCTGGCACTCGTATGGTGCGGCGGCGCACAAGCCGCGGAACCGAACATGAAGGACGGTCTCTGGGAGATCACGACAAAGGTGGAAATGAAGGGCATGCCCGCCAACATTCCTCCGTCCGTCACAAAACAATGCCTCACGAAGAAGGACAGCGTGCCCGGGCAGAACAAGGAGAAGAACCCGAACTGCAAGATCATCGACCAGAAGGTGAGTGGCAACACGGTGACATGGGCCATGGTCTGCAACGAAAAGGACGGCACCGTGGAGAGCAAGGGAAGCATCACATACAAGGGCGATGCCTTTGACGGGACAACAACGACACTCATCAAGAACAAGGGCATGCAGGCCCAGCAGGTTTTGACCAAAATGAGCGGCAAACGCCTCGGGCCCTGCGACAAGAAATAGGAAAGAACGCGAGGAAAAAGGCTGTGAAGATCAAGATAAGAAAGAGCAGGAAGACAACGATCAACGAAGTGGACTTCAACAACCTGGAGTTCGGTGTCCACTTCTCCGATCACATGTATTATGTGGACTTCGCGGACGGACACTGGGGTGAGCCTCGCATCGAGCCTTACGGCGCGATGAAGATGTACCCGGCCCTCTCGACGCTGCACTATGGGCAGGCCGTTTTCGAAGGCCTCAAGGCGTTTCTCGGAGTGGACGGCAAGGTCCGTCTCTTCAGGCCGGACAAGAACCATGAAAGGTACAATGTGTCCTGCGAACGCCTGTGCATCCCCACCCTCCCCTATGAGGTGTTCTTCGAGGGGATGAAAAAGCTCGTGGAGATCGACAGGGCGTGGATACCTGTCAAGCGGGGCTGCTCCCTCTATGTCCGTCCCTTCGTCTTCGCGACGGACAACTTCCTTGGCGTCAGGGTGTCTCACACGTACCGCTTCATGATCATCACCTCTCCCGTCGGCGCCTATTACAAGGAGGGGTTGAACCCTGTGAAGCTCATCACTTCCGGCGAGTATGTCCGGGCCGTGAAAGGCGGCCTCGGCGCCGTCAAGACGCCGGCAAACTATGCAGCCTCGCTCTATCCCGGGGAGATGGCCAAAAAGAAAGGGTTCACCCAGGTACTGTGGCTCGACGGCATCGAGAACCGGTGCATCGAGGAGGTGGGAACCATGAACATCATGTTCGTCATAGACGGCACCGTCGTCACTCCACCTCTTGAGGGCTCCATCCTGCCCGGGGTCACGCGCAACTCCGTCATCGCTCTGGCCAGGCACTGGGGCATCCCCGTGGAAGAGAGAAGGATCACCATCGACGAGGTCATGTCGGAGGCAAAGAACGGGCGCCTTCAGGAGGTCTTCGGAACCGGGACCGCCGCCGTCATCTCACCTGTCGGCTGGATCCGGCACGACGAGGATACGGTAACGATCCACAGCGGTGAGATCGGCCCAATCTCTCAAAGACTGTACGACGAGATCACGGGCATGCAATATGGAGAAAAGGACGATCCCTTCGGCTGGTGTGTTGTTATCTGACAATGATCACTGTTCATTAGACACCCTCCGGACCTCCCGAGCGGGAGCGGAGGGTGTTTTCGTCTGACGGCGAGGTCGATTGCTCGAAACGGTCACACTCTGTTTTTTTGCGGCCTTGGCCGGTTTCATTGATTCCATAGCCGGCGGTGGTGGGCTCATCCAGCTGCCGGCACTCTTCATCGTCCTGCCCCATCTGCCCATCGCCACACTCCTCGGCACGAACAAACTGGCCGCCATATCCGGAACGTCCGTCGCGACCCTTCAGTATGCCCGCCATGTCCGCATAGACTGGAAGGCAACCCTCCCGGCAACCGCGGCGGCCCTCATCGCTTCCTTTCTCGGCGCGAGAACGGTGACTCTCGTGAACCCCGGGGTGATGCGTCCCCTCATCCTCTTCATGCTCATCGCCATAGCCCTCTACACCTTTCTCCGAAGAGACTTCGGCTCCATACACGCACCACGTCTCGACCAGGCGAAGAGTCTCGCCGTCAGCATCACAACGGGTGCTCTCATCGGCTTCTACGACGGCTTCTTCGGCCCCGGTACGGGAAGCTTTCTCATATTCGTCTTCATCGGCATCTTCGGCTTCAACTTTCTCTCCGCCTCCGCATCATCGAAGGTGGTGAACTTTGCCACGAACATCTCCGCCGTTCTCTACTTCGCCGCCACCGGGAACATAATCTACACCACGGCCATACTCATGGGCCTCGCCAACATCCTCGGGGCGGTCGTAGGCTCCCGCCTCGCCATCCTCAAGGGCAACCGCTTCGTAAGGATCTTCTTCCTCGTCGTCGTCGTGTGCCTGATAGCAAAGCTGGGATACGATATGCTTCTCAAGTGAAGGAGGGGCGAAAGAGTTTGCCTCTCGCCCGTTCCTCACTTCGTTCGTCTCTCAAGCCCGCGGAGATCGCAGAGAAAAGATCCGGCCGGCTTTGCATCCCGTCTGCGACGGGAGGCAAAAGAAGAGGATCCTTTTCAGGTGGGACTGATGGGGAGGGGATGGGAGTCTTGAGGGAGTGAGGGAGTATGGGGGGTCTGGAGGATGATTATAGGACCTATGGGGACATATAGGACCTATGACGACAGGGGGGATAACTCCTTCAGGATAAAAACACTATTTCTTTCTCTCCCGCCGGAACGGCGGGACGAGAAGGCCGCCGGATCTTGGGAGGCTCCGAGATCCGGCGGCAGTCTTTTCTCTCTTTTGGTCTCTCTCTGCGTCCTCTGTGAGCTTGAGAGAGGAGCGTCAAGCGACGAACGGGCGAGAGATAACGCCCTTGAGTTTTCCCGCCGCTCCCCGATGCGTCTACGTGTATTTCTTCTTCATCTGCGCCAGTTTGTGGAAGTGTTTGCGTTCTTCCTGTATGATCCTGTCGATCGCGGCGTAGTGCTTTTCGTCGACGAACTGTTTTGCCTCATGGTAGTAGAGGATCGAATCGGCCTCGCGTCCCATGGCAAAGTGGAGCGCCGAAGCTGCGTCGAGACCGTCCGACATTGCCTCGCCACGGGCATCCTTTGTGAATACCGCCTTGCCGTCGACATAGTCCCGCAAATAAGCCCCGTACTCGCCGCTGAAACTCTCGGCCTGGGGGTTCGTCTCGATGCCCGAGAGCATTTCCTGAAAGATCCTTTTGTGCCGGATCTCTTCGTCGGCAAGATAGTTGAAAAGGTCTCTCACTTCCTTGTCCGTGGCGTTGAGAGCCGCCTTGTGGTAGAACATCTCGCCGTCTTCCTCGATCCGGACAGCGAATTGAAGTATGTCGCCTGTGCTGAAGATATTCATGGTGCCCTCCTTTTTCGGTCGTGCTGTAGATACCTCCACCCGTCCCGGAAAGAAACAGTGAAGGTTGGAACCGGAGATACTATTATATAGTGTCCGGAAGCCCCGTTGGCAACCCCTTTTGGTTAACGGGGAGTGCTTTTCCTGCTCTCGGCGGCCGCGCCCATCGTCCTCAAGGAGAATCCCGTGGAGGTATCGTAGCAAGCAAAGCTGGCGTATGTCGCGAGGTCACCCGTATTGAGGTATCTCTTTCCCGAGGGACCATCTCCGATCTCAAGGACGTCGGGTATATGAGAATGGCCGAGGATCACCACGTCGTAACCCTCCGAGAGCTTCCGTCTCGCCCGTGACCTGAAGATATCCCTCACGACCTCGCTGTATTTCTTGTTCCTGTGGGAGAGAAGGGGGCGCACAAGGGTGACGACACGCCAGGTCAGCGCGGGACCGAGAAGGTCCATGATCCGGTAGAAGAAGGGCCGCTTCAGAAGACGGACAAGGGAAAGACGGGCAAAGCCGTCGCCGTGCGCGAGAAAGACCCTTTTCCCGTCTATGTCGAGACTCATCTCCACCGCGCAGACGGCCCCCGTGTAGTCCTCAAAATACCTGCCCATGGCGAATTCATGGTTCCCTTCCAGGAACAGGACACGCTTGCCGCGGTCGACGAGACCCTTGAGGCTGTCGGCTATTGCACGGTACCAGGGGTATATGTACCCGTCGTACCCGTGATAGAAGTCAAAGAGATCGCCGAGTACGACGACCATGTCGGCATCTTCACAGTAATCGGATATGAACCGCAGCGTGAGGGCCGCCCTGTCGACGCTCGTGCGGGTGATATGAACATCGGAGAAGAAGATGATCTTCACGGCAGGCCTCTAACCTCCGGTCGCCAGGTATTCCCTGAGGGCATCCATCCAGCCGCGCATCCTGATGCCCGTCGAGCCTTCGAGCTTTGTGAGGTCGAAGACCGAAAACGCGGGCCGCGCGGCCTTCCTTCCCAGCTCGTCCGATGAGATGGGACTCGCCTCGACGTCCATGTTCAGGATGGAAAAGATCGCCCTTGCGAATTCGAACCAGGTGCATGAGCCGCTGTTCGAAACATGATAGATCCCGCTGAGTCCTTTCTCGATGATGGAAATGATCGGCGCGGCGAGGTCCCTGGCCCAGGTCGGAGATCCCCTCTGGTCGTCGACGACACGCACTTTGCCGTGCTGCCGCCCCAGCCCGGTTATCGTGTCGACAAAGCTCTTTCCGCCCTTGCCGTAGAGCCACTGGGTCCTCAGCACGGCGGCGCCGGGAAGCCTCTCGAGGACCATTCTCTCTCCGGCGAGCTTCGTGCGGCCATAGACGGAAGCAGGCGCCGGCTCGTCATCCTCGCTGTAGGGAGAACCCTTCGTGCCATCGAAGACATAGTCGGTGCTCATGTGAACAAGCCGAGTGCCGGCAGCAGCGCAGAGTTCCGCCACGGTCCCGGCCCCGTCCGCGTTCACCTGCCGGGCCAGCTCCTGACTGTCCTCGCACCCATCCACGTCCGTCATGGCGGCAAGGTTCAGCACCACGTCGGGCCGATGCAGATCCATGAGGTCCCTGCCTCTCGAAACGCTGGTGATGTCCCATTCATCGATGTCATAGACGGCGAGATCGAAACGCTCGCCGAGATAGGGAAGGATGTTGACCGCCAGTAATCCCTTGCCGCCCGATATGAGGACCTTCATCGGTTCCCGTACATCTTTTCGTAGTAATCGAGATATGCCCCGGTCTTGATCCTCTCCCACCATCCCCTGTTATTCACGTACCACTCGACGGTGCCCCGCATGCCCTCGGAGAAATCCACCGACGGCCTGTAGCCCAGCCGCTCGGTGATCTTCCCCGAATCGATGGCATAGCGGCGGTCGTGCCCCGGCCTGTCCTTCACGTACCGGATGAGCGACCGGGGCTTGCCCAGTATGTCGAGGACGAGCTCGACGATCCCGATGTTCGTCCGCTCGTTCGAGGCGCCGATATTGTATACGTTCCCCTCCTCACCCTTATGGACAACGAGATCGATGGCCGCGCAGTGGTCCTTGACATGGATCCAGTCGCGGACGTTGAGGCCGTCGCCGTAGACGGGCAGATCCTTGTCCGCGAGGGCGTTCGTTATGATGAGGGGGATGAGCTTTTCCGGGAACTGGTAGGGCCCGTAGTTGTTGGAGCACCTCGTGATGACGACGGGCATGCCGTAGGTCTTGAAATAGGCCATGGCGAGTATGTCCGCCGCCGTCTTGGAGGCCGAATAGGGGCTGTTCGGGGACAGAGGGGTGTCCTCGCGGAATGCCCCCGAGTCGCCGAGGGACCCGTAGACCTCGTCCGTCGATATCTGGACGAAGCGACCGACCCCCTTCTTCCGTGCCAGCTCGAGGAGGTTGAAGGTGCCGTTCACGTTCGTCCTGATGAAGGCGTCGGGGTCCATGATGCTCCTGTCGACGTGGGATTCCGCGGCGAAGTTGACGACGATGTCGATGGACCTTTCGAAGACGGCCTCGACATCGCCCATGGATGCGATGTCCCCCCGCACGAAGGTGTACTTTCCGTCCGAGGCGATGTCCTCGAGGTTCTCCAGGTTGCCCGCGTAGGTCAATTTATCGAGATTGACGATGTTGTAATCGTGTCGTTCCAGCATGTGGCGGACGAAGTTGGTCCCGATGAAGCCGCAGCCGCCGGTGACGAGGATCGTTTCAGCCATCTTTTCTCTCCCAGGTGTAGGGTATGTCGTTCTCGTGGGGGTCGATCCTGAACTCGTCGGGCTCCCCGTAATTGTAGACCATGGTGGGGGCGTTTATGATGATGGCCTCCTCGAGGCTTACGCACTTCCACCCGTGGTAGACCATGCGCGGCACCCTGACCAGCCGGGGGCTATGGTCGCCCACGAAGAGCTCGCTCACCTCTCCCCGGGTGGGCGACCCCTCGCGGTCATCGTAGAGGACAAGCTTTATCATCCCTTTCACGCAGGCGATGAGGTCGTCCTGCTTCCCGTGGTAGTGCCACGCCTTCACCACCTGGGGATATGTGGTCGTCATGTAGACCTGGCCGAAGCGCGTGAAGATCTCGTCGTCACTGCGGAGGATCTCCATGAGCCT
>JAAYAK010000068.1 GCA_012719415.1 Syntrophorhabdus sp. | reverse complement strand
ATGTTCATGATCGTCGAGCCGACAATGAAAGTGCCCAGGGTCGCCCGGGGAAGCCGGAGGGCTTTACCTAAAAGGAACGAGACCCCCGTTGTCGTCAATACGACAAGAGCGCCGCTGACCGGCAGAAGCACAAAGTTCAGGCGGAGTTCGATGTCCGCTATGGATATTATTACCAGGGCGGGTAACGCTATGTAATAGACCACCTTGAGAAAGAGGTCGCCGTCTTCCTTCTTGAGTATGTTCAGACGTTTCAGCGCATATCCCAGGAGGAATATGAGCACAACGGGGACTATTTTCAGGATCACGTTCATGTCTTTGACTTCAACGACCGACGGGGACGATGCGGTTAACTGCATCTCGATGAAGGTTGCCTCATTCTCCCTCAATTCCCGCTCAGATGCAACTTCAAAATGCACCGTTCTCTGGTCCGGCAAAAGGTCCGTGCGCCAATGAACCGAAGGCTTTCGCAAGAAAAAGGCATCCCCGCCCTCATTCCGGGCGGGGATGCATAATGGTTCCGCTCTTCCTCTCTAGAATTTGCTTCGCGGCGTGTAATGCGTGTGGAGGAGATGGTGCGACCTCTCTCCCAGCGGCTGCCCCAGGTACTCCTCGTATATCTTCTTTATCGAGGGGTTGTCGTGGGACTTCCTGTAGGTCAGGGCGCAATCCTCGTTGTACAGAGCCTGGGCCCTGAGCGACCTGATCTCGTTGTTGACGGGGATGGGCTGGCCGCCGCCCCCGACGCATCCGCCGGGGCACGCCATGACCTCGATAAAGTGATAATCCGCCTCCCCGGTCTTGATCTTTTCAAGGAGCCTGCGGGCGTTGCCCAACCCGTGGGCCACAGCAACCCGCACATCTCCTATGCCGTCAACGGGGACTGATGCCTCCTTGATGCCGTCAAGACCCCGCACACCCGTGAACTCCACGTTTTCGAGGGTCTTTCCCGTTGCCACCTCATAGGCCGTTCGAAGGGCTGCTTCCATGACACCACCCGTTGCCCCGAAGATCGTGGCGGCTCCGGTGTATTCTCCCAGGGGGTCGTCGTAACTTTCATCGGGCAGACCCTGGAAGTCGATGCCGGCCTGCTTGATCATCTTCGCGAACTCCCTGGTCGTCAGGACGTAATCGACGTCCTTGTAACCGCTGTCATACATCTCGGGCCTATTGCACTCGAATTTCTTTGCCGTGCAGGGCATGACAGAAACAACAACTATGCTATTCGGATCGATTCCGGCCTTCTGAGCGAAATATGTCTTCGCCAGGGCGCCGAGCATCATGTGTGGCGACTTGCAGGTCGAGAGGTGATCCAGGAGCTCGGGGTAGAAATGCTCGATGAATTTTATCCAGCCCGGGCTGCAGCTTGTTATCATCGGCAGGACGCCGCCCTTCTTCACCCGCGTCAGGAGCTCCGTCCCTTCCTCCAGAATGGTGAGGTCGGCGGCGAAGTTCGTGTCAAAGACGCGGTCGAAGCCGAGCCTCCGGGCCGCGGCGAGCATCTTGCCCGTCACCAGGGTACCCGGGGGATACCCGAACTCCTCGCCCAGCGCCGCCCTGACCGCGGGAGCGTCCTGGACGACGACAAACTTGGTCGGGTCATTAAGGGCCGCCCAGACGTCGTCTATGTATTCCTTCTCCGTTATGGCCCCAACGGGGCAAACGAGCGAACACTGGCCGCAGTTCGTGCAGGCCACGTCGTTGATGTCGCGGTCAAAGGCAGGCTCCACGCGTGTTTCGAAGCCCCTGCCCTGCATGTAAAGGGCCGTTACTGACTGTATCTCCTGGCAGACCGTCACACAGCGCCTGCAGAGGATGCACTTGTTCTGGTCCCGCCGTATCGACGGGGATGATTCATCGATCCGGCCGCCGCTCTTCTCCCCGGTGAAACGGATCTCCCTGATACCGAGGTCGTACGCAAGCGACTGAAGATCGCAGTGAAGGTTCTTCGCGCAGCTTAAGCACTCAAAGGGGTGGTTCGAGAGAAGCATCTCCACCGAGAAGCGCCTTGCCTTGCGGACCCTCTCCGTATTCGTGTGAATGACCTGCCCGTTGGCCACGGGCGCGACGCACGCCGCCTGGAGGGTCTTGTTGCCCTCCACCTCGACAAGGCAAACCCTGCAGGCGCCTATCGCCTGGACCTCGGGCAGGTAGCACAGGGTCGGTATGTGGACATTTGCCATTGCTGCGGCGTTGAGTATCGATGTCCCTTCTTCCACTTCGACGGGTCGGCCGTCAATGGTAATGTTTATCATCATAGCGGTCTGCTCCCTTGGGTCAGTTACCCACATCTACTCGGTCTGCCTGACGTAGCAGTGAAGGCATCTCTTGGCCTCTTCGACTGCGGTCCTTTCGTCGTAACCGAGAACAACCTCGTTGAAATTGCGGTCCCGTTTCGATACAGGCAGATGCGGCATCACCGCCCTGCCCAGTTCCTTCTGGTACATCGTCTCGTCATAGGAGACGACCATGTTGACGAGCTCATCACGGAAGGCGTTTGGCGCCTTTCCGTCGCCACCGAGATATTCATCAATGGCCATGGCAGCCGTCTTGCCGTCGCCGACGGCCTCGACGACCGTGGCGGGTCCCCTGACATTGTCGCCGGCGGCAAAGATGCCGTCAGCGCCCGTGGCAAGGGTCTTCATATTCACTTCAACGGTGCCGGCCTTGCCGGCCTTGATACCATCCCCGTTCATCCACGAAAGATCGGGCGTCTGGCCTATGGCGGCTATGACCATGTCGGCGTCGAACACGAAATCGGAACCGGGTATGGCCTGTGGTGTGCGCCTGCCGCCCTTGTCGAACTTCCCGAGGCTCATCCGGGAGCACCCCACTCCCGCGGCCTTGCCGCCCTTCGCCACTATGCTCAAAGGGGCCGTGAGGGTGTTGATGGCGATGCCCTCTTTCTCTGCCTCGTCGATCTCCTCAACGTACGCCGGCATGTCCGACCGCTCGCGCCGGTAGAGTATGGAGACATCGCTGGCCCCGAGCCGCAGGGCAGCCCGTGCCGCGTCGATGGCCACGTTGCCGCCGCCGATGACGGCGACCTTACCCTCGACCTTGACCGTTTTTCCGAGATTGACGTCACGCAGGAATGTCACGCCGTCAAGCACTCCCGGTGTTTCCTCGCCGGGGATGCCAAGCCTCTGTCCCTTGTGGGCACCTGTGGCAACAAGGATGGCACTGTATCCATCACCGAACAGCTTCTCCGCGGTGATGTCCTTGCCGAAGGCCATGTTGTACTTGATCTCCACGCCGAGGTCGGTGATGGACCTTATCTCGTTCTCCAGTATCTCCCTGGGCAGACGATAGTCGGGGATGCCCACGGCGAGCATGCCGCCCGCCACGGGGAGCGCCTCGAAGACCGTCACGCCGTACCCCTTGAGGGCGAGGAAATAGGCTCCCGCAAGCCCGGCCGGGCCGGCGCCGATGACGGCGACCTTTTTGCCCTTCGGTTCCTCCGCCAGAGGTTGGTAGCGGGGGTGGGACTTCATGTCCACATCCGCCGCGTACCGCTTCAGGGAGCAGATCGAGATGGGAGCGTCTATCTGGGCCCTGCGGCATTTCGCCTCGCAGGGATGGACACAGACCCGGCCCAGTGTCGCCGGGAAGGGATTCGATTCCTTGATGACGGCAATGGCCTCTTTCATCCGGCCTTCGCTGATGAGGGTCACGTATCCCCACGCATTCTGGTCCGCGGGACAGGCGTTCTGGCAGGGGGCGTCAAAGAGGGCGCTGCAGACACCCGCCCGGCAATGCTTGTCCTCGATATGTTCCATGTACTCGTGTTTGAAGTACTGGAGCGTTGAGAGAATGGGGTTCGGCGCCGTCTGGCCGAGGCCGCACAGGGCCGAATCCTTGATGCGCGTCGCGAGTTCAACGAGGTTGTCGATATCCTCCGGCTTTCCCTCGCCGTGCGTGATGCGCCTTAGGATCTCGAGCATACGCTTCGTGCCTATGCGGCAGGGTGGGCACTTTCCGCACGACTCATGCTGGATGAAATCGAGGAAGAACCGGGCAAAGTCGACCATGCATGTGTCCTCGTCGGCGACGATGAGACCGCCCGACCCGACGATGGCGCCGAGCTCCGCAACGGATTCATAATCGACGGGAACGTTGAGGTGATCGATGGGGATACAGCCGCCGGAAGGACCACCGAGCTGCGCGGCTTTGTATTTCTTGCCCCCCTTGATGCCGCCGCCGATATTGAAGACGATGTCCCCCAGCGGCGTGCCCATGGGCACTTCGACAAGGCCCGTGTTGTTAACGGCGCCGGCGAGGGCAAAGACCTTCGTACCCTTGCTCTTTTCCGTGCCATACTGGGCATACCAGGCGGCTCCGTTGTTGATGATGGCGGGGATATTGGCGTATGTCTCAACATTGTTGAGGAGCGTCGGGGCATTGAAAAGACCCTTGACCACGGGGAAGGGAGGTCTCGGTCTCGGCTCACCGCGTTTGCCCTCGATGGAGATCATGAGGGCCGTTTCCTCGCCACAGACGAAGGCGCCCGCGCCGATGCGGATCTCGAGGTCGAAATTGAAGCCCGTCTCGAGGATGTTCTTTCCGAGGAACTTGTATTCCCTCGCCTGCCCGATGGCCCAGTTAAGCCGCTCGATGGCAAGGGGATACTCGGCCCTGGCATAGACGTATCCCTGCTGGGCGCCGATCGCGTACGCGGCTATTGCCATCGCCTCTATGACGCTGTGCGGATCGCCTTCAAGAACGCTGCGGTCCATGAACGCGCCCGGGTCGCCTTCGTCGGCGTTGCAGACGACGTACTTCACATCGCCGGGGGACTGAAAGGCGAACTTCCACTTGATCCCCGTGGGAAAACCGCCGCCACCGCGGCCGCGGAGGCCCGACTTGAGGACCTCGTCGATGACCTCTTCGCGGGTCATCGATGTCAATGCCTTGCCGAGGGCCAGATAGCCGTCGCGGGCAATATACTCTTCGATGTTCATCGGGTTGATGACACCGCAGTTCCTCAGGACGATCTTGACCTGGTTCTTGAAGAAATCGATCTCCTTCATCGAGGGGATGGTCTTTGCAGTTACCGCCTCCTTGTAAAGAAGGCGCTCGACTATCCTGCCCTTGAGAAGATGTTCCGTTACTATTTCTTCGGCGTCCGCAGGCGTGAGCTTCTGATAGAGAACCCCTTCCGGGTAAACAAGCGCCAGAGGACCCAGGTCGCAGGAGCCGATGCAACCCGTCTCAATGACCTTGATCTCATTCTGCAGACCCTGTTCGATGATCTTGTTGACAACCGCATCCCTGATCTGACGGCAACCGGACGAGACGCATGCAGCCCCAGCACAAATCAATATGTGAGCGCGAGATACCTCCATGTTTATCCTTCCTCCTTACTCGTACTTTTCAAGCACATCCATGAGGTGCGGTGGCTTGACCCGCCCGTAGACGTCCTCATTGACCAGCATCGCCGGCGCGAGGCCGCACGCGCCTATGCAACGGACAACGTCGAGGGAGTACCGCCGGTCTTCCGTCGTGCCGCCCACCTTGATACCGAGTTCCTTCTGGGCCTTGTCGAGAACCTCCTGTGAACCTCTCACGTAGCATGCCGTGCCGAGACAGACCTTCACACTGTTGCGTCCCTGGGGCACGGTCGAGAAGAAGTTGTAGAAGGTGATGACGCCGTACACCTCGTTGAGCGAAACATTGAGGCCTTCCGCGACCATCTCCTGGGCCCTTCTCGGAAGATAACCAAACAGGTTCTGCGCCTTGTGCAGCACCATGATGAGGTCTTCTCCCTTCCCCTTATGTTCCATGATGACTTCTTCGAGCCGGGGATAGAGTTCTTCCTCCTGAACCTCGGCACAATGGCATTGCTTTTCTGACATCTTCATCCCTCCCTCAGAGTTACCTGGCGATCAAACCTACTGGTTCGGCAGTATCTTGCCGTCCACGGTACTCCTTTTATAATAATGAGTGTGGAGAAGTTTGTGGGCCTTCTCCGAATTTGGTTTCTCGAGATATTTTTCGTACACCGCCTGAACGGAGGGGTTCTCGTGGGAACGCCTCAGTGGCAGACTGCGGTCCTCTTCGTAAAGGGCCTCTCCCCTGCGGGCACGTTTCGCGATGTTGCTGCCCCAGGACTGGCCGCCGCCGCCAACGCATCCACCGGGGCAGGCCATGACCTCGATGAACTGGTATTCGGACTTTCCGTCCTTCGCGATCTGGTCCCTCACCTTGTCAAGAAGCGCCCGCGCCTGGCCGCAGCTGTGGGCCACGGCAACCTTGACCTTTGTCCCGTCGATGTCGATCTCCGCCTCTTTTATTCCCTTGAGGCCCCTGACGGGTTTTATCTCCACATCCTCAAGCTCCCGTCCGGTTACGAGACGGTAAGCGCTCCGCACCGCGGCTTCCATGACCCCGCCTGTGGCGCCGAAGATGGTGGCCGCACCGGTGTAATCGCCGAGGATGTCGTCGGCGGGCTCATCGGGCATTTCCTTTATGTCGAGGCCGGCCTCGCGCATCATCCTGCCCAGTTCCCTCGTCGTAAGGACGTAATCGACGTCCTGATAGCCGCTCGATGTCATCTCGGGCCTCAAGCACTCGAACTTCTTCGCGGTGCAGGGCATGATGGAAACAGAGACTATCTTCGCCGGGTCTATACCTTTTGCCTCGGCGTAGTATGTCTTCGCGAGGGTGCCGAACATCTGCTGCGGGGATTTGGCCGTGGACATATGGGGGATCATGTCATGGAAGAAGGTCTCCATGAACTTTATCCATCCCGGACTGCAGGAGGTGATAAGAGGCAGGTTCTTCCCCGAGGTCAGCCGGCCTATAAGCTCCGTCCCTTCCTCCATAATGGTAAGGTCGGCGGTGAAGTTCGTTTCCAGCACCGCGTCGAAACCAAGCCTCCTCAAGGCCGCGTGCATCTTCCCGCTGACCAGCGAGCCCGTCGGCATCCCGAACTCCTCGCCGAGCTGCACCCTCACCGCGGGTGCCTCCTGGACGACGACAAACTTGTCGGGGTCGTGGATAGCGTCCCACACCTCATCGACGGCGCTCTTCTCGTAGAGGGCCCCGACGGGGCAATGAACGACGCACTGTCCGCAATTGATGCAGACGCTGTTCCCGAGACCGGCGTCGAAGGCCGTCGTGATGACCGTGTCGAAACCCCTGTGATTGATGGCGAGGGCATTCACCGTCTGAACCCTGCTGCAGACCTCTATGCAACGTCCGCAGAGTATGCACTTGTTGGGGTCCCGGACAATGGCGACGCTGGAACGGTCTATGGGAAGCTTCTCCCGCTCGGCGTTCGCATAATCGAGGGTATTGATGCCGACCGTGGCGGCAAGCTGCTGGAGCTCGCAGTTGTTGTTCTTCACGCACGTCAGGCAATCGGTATCGTGGTTGGACAGAATAAGTTCGACGAGCTGCCTGCGTGTGGCCATGACCCGGGGCGTGTGGGTCTTCACCTTGAAACCATCGGCCGCGGGGGTCATGCAGGACCTTTTCAGGCCCGGTATGCCCTCTATCTCGACAACACAGATCCCGCACTGCCCTCCCGGCGTAAGATCGGGATGATGGCAAAGCGTGGGGATCGTGAATCCCGCTTTCTTCGCCGCCCACAGGATGGTCGTGCCTTCCGGCACCTCCACGGGTATATTGTTTATGGTCAGTTGTACCATGCTCATGCTATCTCTCCTTGATGTGACCGCCCGGACCAGATCGGGCTCACTGCACCCTGCTGTATACCTCGTCCTTGAAGAATCTCAGGGAACTCGTTATGGGCAGGACCGGCGACTGGCCCAGTGGGCAGAACGACGTGTCGCGCATCACCTCCGATATGGAGACGAGCTTGTCCACGTCCTCGGCCTTCCCCTTCCCTTCCGCTATGCGGTCGACTATCTCGGCGAGCTGGTTCGTGCCGAGGCGGCAGGGCACGCAATGGCCGCAGGACTCATGCCTGAAGAAGTGGAGGACGCTCTGGAGCATCCCCACGATGTCGGCATCCTCGTCCATGACGAGAATGGCGCCCGAGCCCAGCACGGCCGCGTATTCCTTGAGGTTCACGAAGTCCATCTTCGCGTCGAGCATCTCGGGCCCCATGAAGGCACCCGCGGCTCCGCCGACGAGAGCGCCTTTGAATTTCTTGCCGTCCTTGATGCCGCCGGCGTATTCATAGATGATGTCGCGCAGGGTGGTGCCCATCTCCGCTTCGATGAGCCCCGGCGTCGCCACGTTGCCGATTATGGTGTAGACCTTCGTCCCCGGGCACTTGTCCGTGCCGTAACCGCGGTACCAGGCGGCTCCGTTGCGGACGATCTCCGGCACGTTCGCCAGCGTCTCCACGTTGTTCACAACGGTCGGTTTGGCCCAGAGGCCCTCCGTCACGGGGTAGGGAGGCTTGTTGCGGGGATGACCCCTCTTCCCTTCCAGGGACTCGATAAGCGCCGTCTCTTCACCACAGACGTAGGCACCCGCGCCCTTCATGACCGAAATGTCAAAACTGAAGCCGCTCTCGAGTATGTCGTCGCCAAGAAGCCCGTAGAGCCGTGCCTGGGTGATGGCCTTTTCCAACCGCTCGATGGAAAGGGCGTACTCGCCGCGGATGTAGACAAAGCCCTTCGTCGCGCCCACGGCATATCCCGCGAGTATCATGCCCTCGATGAGCTTGTGGGGATCTCCTTCGAGGATGAGCCTGTCCTTGAACGTTCCCGGCTCGCCCTCGTCGGCGTTGCATATGATGTATTTCACATCGCCCGGTGCCCTCGAGGCAAATTCCCATTTCATGGCCGTCGTAAAGGCCGCACCACCCCTGCCCATGAGCCCCGAGTCCTTGACCTCTTTGATGACCCCGGCAGGCTTGAGTTCGGTAAAGGCCCTTTCGAGGGCCTCATATCCGCCCTCGGCGATGTATTCGTCAATGTTCTCCGGGTTGATGACACCGCTGTTGCGCAGCACGATCCGCGGCTGCTCCCTGAGCAGGCCTGTCTTTTCCTTCTTGATGACGTGCTGTTTGGGCATCTCCGTCATTATGAGCCTTTTGACGGGCCTTCCCTTCAGCAGGTGCTCCTCGACAAGTTCGGCCGCGTCCGCGGGTGTCACATTCGCATAGTAAACACCTTCGGGATAGACAACGATGACAACCCCCTGACCCGTCGCCCCTATGCTGCCAGTCTCCAGTACCGCTATCTCGCCGGAAAGACCCTGCTTGTTGATCTCCTCCACCAGTGCCTTCTCGACGGCACGGGCGCCCGCCATGATCGTCCCTGCATCGATACTGATCAATACGTGGTTTCTTACGAGGTTCATATCTCTTTTCTCCTCTTGTCAAGGATGGCATCGACCTTCTCCGGTGTGAGATTGCCGAACATCTCTTCGTTAAGCATCATGGCTGGTGCCACACCACAGGCGCCGAGGCAGCTCGTCAGTTCCAGCGTGAATATTCCGTCCTTGGTTGTCCCCCCCACGTCGACCTTCAGTGAACCCTTGAGGTATTCGAGAAGCGAGTGCGCCCCCATGAGATGGCACGGAGGGGACTCGCAGAGGCGTATGATGTTCCTGCCCCGGGGTTTGAGGCTGAACATCGTGTAGAAGCTTGCAACGCTGTGCACGTAACTGTACGGGACGTTGAGATAGTCCGCACAGACCTCGATGTCTTCCTTGGCGAGATACCTCTCCGGGTTGTTATCCTGGAGATCGTGCATGATGTAAAGTATGTTGCTGAGGTTTGGTTCAAATTTCTTGAGAATAGCTTCCCTGTCCAAGCCAGCCTCCTTTTTGGTTGCCTAAATGGCAAATTCCGAAACGGGGTGCCCGTTGACCACGTGCTCCACCACCACCCTTTTTGCCTTCTCCGAATCCATGTTCCCGTACACGACGACGGGTTTGTCCTCCTCGAAGACCTCCACCATCGGCTCCTGCGAGGCAAGGCCCTTCTCGCCCGTCTGCGTCACGACCACGTCGGAAAGGTTGCGCTTCCCCACCTCTTCAACGAATGTTTTGAGCACGTCACGCGCGCCGGCGGCTATGCCGCTCGTCCCCATCCCAACGACGATCCGCACCCGTGCCTGCTTCTGCCGCAGCTCCACATCCTTTTGCGCCTTTTCCCTTATTTTCTTCAGCTCTTCAAGATTCATCTCTCGGCCTCCTTATGATGATAACAATCTATATAAAATCACAGATGTTCGTCAAGATATTTGCCAAGGAAACTGATGACTTCCGGGTGGTTCACCGGGACACCGTCCAGTTCCCTTTTCAGTTCCTCCGTGTCGAGCTCGAAGGACCTGCCATCCACTGAATAGCGAAGATCGAAATCGACCTCGGGATGGCTCACGACAAGAACGAGAAAGGTGTCCCGTATCTTCCCCAGCGGGGGCAGATCAGGGTGACGACAGTCGAAGGTCGCCCGTATCGTCGTTCCCGCTCCCTTCGCGCTCGTCATTTCGAAACTGCCGCCCGTCGTCTCTGCCGTCCCCTTCAGAAGGGGTATGCCGAGCCCCACCTTCCTTCCCGTTTTCGTTGAAAAGAAGGGGTCCTGCACCTTTTGCAGCGTCTCCTGGTCCATCCCGACCCCGTCATCGGTTATCGTGAGGCTCAGCATTGCCGTCCGCGGGTCCTTTTCCACGGCGACACGGATGCGCTGCGCCCCTGCCGAAACTGAATTCATCGCTATATCCATGATATGGGATGAGATATCCTCCATCATAATGCCGACTTCCGCATATTCACAACTGCCGTGCCCGTCCCGGGAGCATCCTTTCTCCCATGGACCTCAGGGCGCCTTCTATGTTCGCGCAATCAGGCACATCGAGCGTCAGGTTCGTTCTTCTCCTGCCTATGTCCCCCGGGTAATGGGCATCGGAGAACGTCACGAAGGGAATGTCCTTCTTCATGATGAAGGGTATGAAGCTCCCGGCCTTTTCCAGATCACGTATCTCCAGGGCGTCGAAGGGGATGTCCGCCGGTATGAAGCCAAGCTGGCTTATGATGCTGAACGTCGGACTGTCGATATGGGAGGCTATCGCCAGGCCCCCGTGCGACTTTACCCAGGAGACGGCATCCTCTATGGAGATCCCTGCCGAGCTTATGAGAAGCCTCTCCTCGCTGCGGATTATGTTATCCTCCCCGTCCACGACCACCTGGTCACCCCAGAACTCGACATCGTTGGCCACCGGCGGCAAAAGATCATAGACCATGCGTTGGAGAGCGTGTGCCGTGTCATAGTCGTCGAAGATGGCGATGACGTGTATCTCCTCCCTGGTCTGCAGTTCCATGCCTGCCAGGACCACGAGTCCGCTGCGGTCTCCCGCTTCCTTGACGTAAGGTGTGTTCTCCGCCATGTTATGGTCCGTAACTGCTATAATATCGAGCCCCGCCTCCCGCGCCTTCTCGACAATGACCCGGGGCGACATGTCAAGGCTGCCGCAGGGCGACAATGTCGAGTGTATATGAAGGTCACAGGCAAATTCCGCCAAGCCCTCTCTAACCCCTCTTCAAGTGTTCATACACGAGAGCAGAAAGCTCGAACGCCGAAGGAGCCCCCCGGAGAATGGCTATGCCCTCCTGTCTTGCCTTTTCCAGGAACGACTCTTCCAATCCCAGCTTCCGCGGGATGATGATGGCGGACACGTCCTTGAGTTTTGCCACCCCCAGAATGTTCACGTGCCGCTGAATGGTGATCCACACCGCGTCGTCGCCAATGTTCGCGATGACGTCGGAGAGCAGGTCGGAGGTGTACCCCGACCTCACCGGCCTCATGAGGTTCGTCTGTCCCGTCAGCACCTCAAGCCCGAGCGCCTCGGCAAGTTCACGAACAGTCATCATCCCCTCCCTGTAAACGTGTCATTGCGTCTCTAAACATATATAATACCAGGCCGATATTCCTCTGACCAACCCGATAACCGTCAGTATCCCTGCCCGGGGTCGCCCTCCTTCGCATTGCCGCTCATCGACGTCGGGACGATGCGGGAAAGATCGAGGATCTCCTTTGCCAGTATCTTCACCTTTTCACGGAGCTTGATAACACAATCCGTCTCGAAGGCTACGCCGCGGATGATGTCCTCGGCAAGGGCCCGGCAGCTTGGCGAGCCGCATGCTCCGCAGTCAAGACCGGGCAGTTCGTTCGTTATCTGGTCGAGGCGCTCCATCTTCATGATCGCCCGGGAAACGTCCTCGTCGAGGGTCATTATCGCCCTCGGTTCCACGGGCTCAGTGGCGGCAAACCGGTTCTGCAGATACATATCCTGGAGCTCGGCCTCCGTGAAATAGGTTTCTTTCGTCCCAAACCGCTTTATGAGGTCCCGAAGCCGGATACGCCCCACGAAGAGGTTCTGGATGTTGAGAGGCCCTCCCACGCAGCCGCCGGTGCAGGCCTGCAGCTCGACAAAATCGACGTCCTTGAGCTCTCCCCTCTCGATCTCTTCCAGGAGGCTGATGACGTTGTGGATGCCGCCGACGGCCAGGGTAGTGGCCGCGGCGACATTCCGCGACTCTCCCGTGACGTATCCCCAGGCCATGCCGAACTTGGTGGCGCGCTGCAGCTTTTCAGGTCCGCCGTTTGCGAACCTGTCGCCAAGGTGCCTGATGATATCCTTGTATATAAGGTTGACCCCGATGACGCCGTTCACAGCGGAGTGTTTCGTCGTCATGGGATTTCTCATTTCCGTGACCTTCGCCGGGCAGGGAGATATGAAGAACGCCCCTATCTCCTCGTAAGGGATACCCGTTCTCCGTGACGCCTGCTCCTTGGCGATGCGCGCCGCCACCTCCATGGGCGTGAGGAAGGGCGCCACCTGTTCGAGGAGGTCCGGGTACTTGATCTGCATGAGGCGCACCACCGCCGGACAGGCGGAGGAGAAGATGGGGCGCTTGCCCTTGTAATCCTTCAGGAACTCGTGAACGATGTAGCCGACGATCTCCGCTGCAAGGGCGACCTCGAAGACCTCGTCGAAACCGATCCCCCTGAAGGCCCCGAGCACATCCTCGATGTTGACCTGCTCCTTGAACTGGCCGAAGAACGACGGCGCCGGCAGGGCGATCCTGTATTTGTACTCCGAGAGCTTCGCGAGGGTGTCCGTCACCGCCACCTTCGCGTGGTTCGGACACTCCCTAATGCATTCGCCGCAGTCGATGCAGCGTTCCTCAACGATCATCGCCTTACCGTCCCGAACGCGGATGGCCTCGACGGGACACCGTTTGATGCAGTTGGTGCATCCCTTGCACTTCTCCGTCTCCAGCGTCACGGAATGGAAATATCGGTTCATGCGCCCTCGTGCCGTCTCTCGTCCTTGAAGGACACCCTGGCGTTCAGTGTGGTCCCCACACCTACCCTGGATTCGATGTTGAGATCATCGGAGCACTGCTTGATGTTGGAGAGGCCCATGCCGGCCCCGAAACCCATCTCCCGGATCTCGTAGGACGCCGTCGAATACCCTTCCTTCATCGCAAGGTCGATATCCTCGATCCCGGCCCCCACATCTTCCGTCCGAATGGTGACCGCGTCGGGCTCGACATGGACGACGAGTTTTCCCGACGTGGCGTGGATCGCAACGTTCATCGCCGCCTCGTATATGATGATCGCGATCCGCTTGATGACATCCTGTTTGAGCCCCAACTGCTGAAGGGTCTTCTTCACCCGCGACGCGCACTCTCCGGCAACAAAGAAGTCCTTTTCGCCTATCTCGAACTCGAGCGTTATCTGCGGGGTGTACGCTAAGCTGTCGACCATTGGTTAGTCTCTCCTAACCGGGCTATTGCTTATCTCCTCTGACGCCCTTCTCGTAAAGCCGGCCGCAACAGTCGAACGTGAGCAGTGTTGTGGTGAGCAGAGGGATCTTGTTCGATTCCCCGCTCCTGATAACGGACTCGTCGGGTCTGCGTCCCCCGACGAAGAGGACCGCCTTCGCGTCCATCACCTGCGCCGCGTGGATCACATGAGCATTGGTCAACGACGTGATCAGAAGAGAATGGGGTTTCAGGTAAAGGAGCATCTCGCTGATGAGGTCGCAGGCAAAGCAGACCCGCACCCCGCGTTCCAGACAGTCGTCATTCCCGCAGAGCACCTGCGCTTCCAGCAGCTCCTGGACCTCTTTCAATGTCATGCAGAACCTCACGTCCGGATGTCGACCGGTGGTATATCGATACTGTTATCGTGCCCCGGTTCCTTAGACCGGCAAACCTGCCCCGGGTCGACCTCAGAAAGCCTCGCTGCCCGGTAATATTGTCTGTTTAATTGCAGGGACGAGCACGCTTGTTCAGTATAGTGTATTTTCTTTCCGAAGTCAAAAGGACAGTGAAGAAAAAAGTGAAGAAAAAAACCTTATTTGGCGTCACCGTCCGCCGTCGCTGACACGGGATTTCCTGCCGAAAGGTATACCCAGTTTTCTCATGCGATGGCGGAGCGTTCCCGGGTTCATGTCAAGAAGCTCGGCGGCGCCTCCGGGACCTTCGATCCTGCCTCCGGCCGCTCTCAGGATGCGGCCTATGTGCTCGGCCTCGACGTCGTTGAGCGCGACAGGGCCCGGACTCTCACCGGCCAAAGACGGGGCACGGTCGTGGGAGGCTCCGGATACCCCCAGAACACCCTCGAACTTCAGGGGTTTGCCATCGGAAAGTATGAGCGCCCTCTCCACGGCGTTCTCCACTTCCCGGACATTCCCCGGCCAATCATACGTCATGAGTGCATCGATGGATCCCGGGGCAAGCGGGGGTATGCTGTGGCGGACCATCTCCCGGCTCTTCTTTCGGACAAAGTGCTGGACAAGGGCGGGTATATCGTTCTTTCTCGCCCTCAAAGGAGGGACCTCAATGGGAAAGACCTTGATGCGGAAATAGAGATCTTCCCGAAAATCGCCGTCCTCCACCATCTTC
Source organism: Syntrophorhabdus sp. (assembly GCA_012719415.1). Classification (NCBI taxonomy): domain Bacteria; kingdom Pseudomonadati; phylum Thermodesulfobacteriota; class Syntrophorhabdia; order Syntrophorhabdales; family Syntrophorhabdaceae; genus Syntrophorhabdus; species Syntrophorhabdus sp. Next base: position 18,843 of record JAAYAK010000068.1, on the reverse strand, counting down.
TCCAGGTTCCGGTTCGTGGCCGATACGATCCTGATGTCAACATGGACAGGTTCCGTTCCCCCCACCCTCTCTATCTCTTTCTCCTGGAGGACGCGCAGAAGCCTCACCTGCGCGTGGGGCGGGAGCTCGCTGATCTCGTCGAGAAAGATCGTCCCCCCATGGGCACGCTCAAAGCGTCCCCTCTTCCGTGCCAGCGCCCCCGTGAAAGCACCCTTTTCATGGCCGAAAAGCTCGCTGTCTATGAGAGACTCCGGGATCGCACCGCAGTTTACCTTCACAAAAGGCCCGTTATAACGGGGAGACAGGTTGTGGATGGCGTTGGCGATGACCTCCTTGCCCGTTCCCGTCTCGCCGATGATGAGCACCGGGCTGGCAAGGGGCGCCACCTTCCTCACGCTTTCCATGGCAGCCTTCAGCCCGAAATCGGCCCCCACTATCTCGACGGTGTTCTTCCTGAGCTCTTCCCTGAGGTACCGGTTGTCATCGGCAAGCATGTCCTTGAGATCGATCACCTCCCGGAGCCTGCGGCTGTTCGCAACGGCTATTGCCGCCGGTTCGTTGACCACCGACCACAAGCGGACATGGTCCTCTGTGAACCGGCCCGTCCCCCGCGCCCGTATCCCGAGGGCGCCGATGTATTTGCCGTCGATGATAAGGCGTCCCAGCATTATCGAGCACTCCTCCCACCCGAGGTTCCGCGCGACCCTCCCCAGAATGGGGTCCTCGAAGATATTCTCGGCAACGCGGACCCGGGGCCGGCGGTAGGGTTCTTCGAGCTCCTGGCGCAGGTCCGGCGGCAGGTGCGTCTTGTCCGTCCTCGTCGTCCCCCCTGCCTCTTTCGCCGTCGCCACCACATCCACGGTGCCGATGGTGGCATCGTAGACAAAAAGATCGAGTTCGTCCGCCGGTATGACGTTGCGCACGTAGAGAAAGCACTGATGAAGAGCGCTTTCCAGGTCCAGGGTGCCGCATATCCTCAGGGTCATCTCACGGAAAAAGTCATTCTCATCGGCGTTCATTGTCTCCTCCCCTTTCCGCCACTATCGTATACGATAGTATAGACGAAAACTGACAAATATACCAGCAACTTTCCGTCACATTTCACAGTAGTCTTTCCTGCATAACGTAACACTCCGAATACACAGGGGAATGAGTTCTGGCACGAGGAATGCTTAAGATTGGACACGGAAGAATGATGGAATGGATAGAGATCATACGATTGAGAACCCAGCCCGATGTCGAGCCGCTTGTGGTGAAGTGGCTGAAAGATCTGGTCCACAGCATCGGTGGAACGCCCGGTCTCAACGAAGCACGGATCTACACCCATTCGGCCGTCCCCGGAGATGTGAGCCTGCACATATTGTGGAACACCGCGCAGAATATCCACGCGGAGAGCGAAATAGGATTGATGGCTGCCGAGACGTTGAAAAAATACGGCATTCTCGATCACACCGTGTGGCTCAGGAAGGGGAACAACGGCAGCGACCCTCACGGGCGGGTGACGCGATGACATCCACGGCATCATTCAGCACATGCTGCAACCTATCAGGGGAAGGAAATGTGAGGTACCGCAAGTCCCTCACCTTTCCTTCCCATAACGTGAGTCGGGGGACGTGAAGAATGTCCGACCTGATACTGAATAACCTCATGCTCATGTTGACCCTCATGTTCGCCTTCGCAACTATCTGGACCACCTCTAAGCCCTCTCTACGCACACGATCGAGCTCCCCACACCACCTCCACTTCGTCCCTCCCCTACCGGCAGACGAAATCACCGCTGTCGGCAAGGACCTCAAATGGTGTACCCGAGGCCATGTCCCCGACTCACAAATTAAATTGCAACTGAGGCTCTGAAGAGTCATCTTCACGATACCATCACCCCCCCCCTTATGCGTTTTTACATGCCCCCGGCGCCTCCCGGGGGCAACCCTTTTGGAGGCGGTTCCAGGTTCCAGGTTCCAGGTTACAGATGAAAAGAGTTCTTGTCTTTCGCCTCAACTTAACACTTAACCACTTAAAACTTAAAACGGTTTCAAAAACATATTGACTCGGGGAGGGTCATTCGATATATTTTTATCGATACATTTTTATAGATAGGAAATTATCGAATGAACGAGATGGAGGTAAGCATGGCAGACGTGGAGGACAGGATAGATCTTCCAACCAAACCCATCCCGGAACCAACACTGAGGAGGCTCCCTCTCTATTACCAGTACCTGAAGAAAGTGCGTGATGAACAGAAGGGGGATTTCATCTCCTGCACGCAGATCGGGAACGACCTGAGCATACTTCCCATTCAGGTCCGCAAGGACCTGGGGATCGCCGAGGCCGTCGGGAAACCGAAGCTCGGCTACAGCATTGACGAGCTCATCTCGATCATAGAGGCCTTCCTTGGCTGGAACAACACGAAGGATGCCTATCTCGTCGGTGTCGGCCATCTCGGCACGGCGCTCCTCGGTTTCGAGAGGTTCAAGGAGTACGGTCTCAACATCATAGCCGCCTTCGATATCGACAAGGAAAAGATAGGGAAGACCATCCATGGGGTCAAGGTCTTTCACATGGGCAAGCTCCACAACATGGTGAAACGCATGGGCATCAAGATCGGGATCCTTACCGTTCCCGCACCCCCCGCCCAGGAACTGACGAATGAGATGGTCCGCGCCGGCATGCAGGCGATCTGGAACTTCTCGCCGGTGAAGGTGAGCGTCCCTCCCGGCATCATCGTCCAGCACGAGAACCTCGCCTCGTCTCTCGTGGTCCTGGCAAAGAAACTGACACTGGCAAGACAAAACCAATCGTAAGGACGGGATGGAATAATGGAGACAATGCGAAAATTCGAACGGGTTTGCGAGATCATCGACAACAACCAGCGAAACGCCGCGAGGCTCATACCCATTCTCCAGGCAGTGCAGGCGGAGTATCGTTACCTGCCGGAAGAGATACTGACCTTCGTGGCAACATCCCTCGGGATATCTCCCGCAAGGGTGTTCGGAGTGGCGACCTTCTACTCGCTCTTCACCCTGAAACCCAAGGGGAAGTACCTGATACGGGTCTGTAACGGGACGGCGTGCCACGTCAAGGGCTCGATGGGAATCTACGGAGCCATAGTGAAGAAGCTCGGCCTCGCCGAAGGCCAGGATTCCACGTCGGACATGCTCTTCACGGTGGAGACCGTCAATTGCCTCGGTGCCTGCGGTCTTTCGCCGGCCATGGTCATCAACGACGAGGTCTTTGGCCAGCTTACACCCCAGCGGGTATCGGACATTATCGACGAGATCATACTCAAGGAGGCGCGCAATGAATCTGATGCTCACGGGGCTTAACAAGATAACCAAGGATTTTCAGGCCCGCTCGGCGGCCGCCCAACACCGCGTCCTCGTCTGCGCGGGAACGGGATGCCTGGTGAACGGGTCCCTCAAGGTGTACGAGGCCTTCGTGAAGGCCCTGAAGGAAAGCGGGCTCAACGCCATCGTCGAGCTCAAGAAGGAGGAAGAGGGCGTCTTCGTGTCGCGCACCGGCTGCCAGGGGTTCTGTCAGATAGGGCCTCTCGTCACCGTCCTTCCCGAGAACATATTCTACACGAAGGTGAAACCGGGCGACGTCGCCGAAATAGTGGAGACAACGATACGGAAGGGAGACGTCGTGGAGAGGCTTCTCTACGTCGAACCCGACTCGCAGAGGGTGTGCCGCACCAAGGACGAGATCCCCTTCTACCGGAAACAACACCGCTTCGCGCTTTCCAACTGCGGCGCCATCGACCCCGAGAGCGTAGAGGAATACATCGCGTCCGGCGGATACAGGCAGGCCATTCGCGCCTATCTCGAAATGAGCCCCGAGGACATCTGCCAGCTCATCTTCGCCGCGGGTCTGCGCGGACGGGGAGGCGGCGGCTTCCCCACGGGAAGGAAGTGGGATGTCGCCCGGCGCGAGACAAACGCAAAGAAGTACGTCATCTGCAATGGTGACGAGGGAGACCCTGGCGCCTTCATGGACATGGGCATCATGGAAGGCAATCCCCACAGCGTCATCGAGGGCATGATCATAGCCGCGCGGGCCATTGAGGCCGATGAAGGCTACATATACGTACGAGCCGAATACCCGCTCGCCGTCAAGCGCCTGCGCAAGGCCATAGACGATGCCTACCGCGTCGGCCTGCTCGGCAAGAACCTTTTCGGCACGGAACGCGCCTTCAACCTGAACATAATGGAGGGCGCCGGCGCCTTCGTCTGCGGAGAGGAAACGGCCCTCATCGCCTCCATCGAGGGGAAAAGGGGCATGCCCTCCCCGAAACCGCCCTTCCCTTCCGTCAGCGGCCTCTGGGGCAAGCCGACGGTGATCAACAATGTGGAGACCCTGTCGCAGGTGCCCCTGGTGCTTGCCGCCGGCCCCGAGGGGTACCGCAAGATGGGCACGAAGGGATCCCCGGGCACGAAGACCTTTGCCCTTACCGGCCACGTGGCGAATTCGGGCCTCATAGAGATGCCCTTCGGCACTACGCTGCGCGAGATCATCTACGGTGTCGCGGGAGGTATGACCTCCGATACGGGAAAGGCCGTGAGCGACGGCTTCAAGGCCGTGCAGATAGGTGGTCCCTCGGGGGGCTGCCTCACCCGTGACCATCTCGACCTTCCCATCGACTTCGATTCCCTGAAGACCGTCGGCGCCATGGTCGGCTCCGGCGGCCTCGTCGTCATGAACAAGAACACCTGCATGGTCAGCGTGGCACGCTTCTTCATGCAGTTCACACAGCACGAGTCCTGCGGCAAGTGCGTTCTCTGCCGTGAAGGGACGAAGCAAATGCTTGCCCTCCTCGACGATATCATAGGGGGACGGGCCACAATGGAGACGCTCGACCTTCTCGAGGACCTCGCGGTCGCCGTCCAGAAAGGCTCGCTCTGCGGGCTCGGCAAGACGGCACCCAACCCGGTCCTCTCGACGATGAAGCACTTCCGCGACGAGTACATCGCGCACGTGCGTGACAAGCGCTGCCCCACGGGAAAATGCAAGGCCCTGGTGAGGCTCACGATAGACCCGGAGTTATGCAAAGGCTGTACGCTCTGCGCGGCCAAGTGCCCCGTCGGCGCCATATCGGGAGAGAAAGGGAAACCCCATGTCATCGACCAGAGCATATGCAGAAAATGCTACATCTGCGTGGAAGCCTGCAAATTCAAGGCGATCAAAGGAGACTGAGCAATGAACGGCGACGTTGTCTACATCGATAATAAAGAGATATCCATTGAGAACGAGCAGAACCTCCTGGAGCTTGTCAGGAAGGCGAGGATCGATCTGCCCACCTTCTGCTACCATTCGGAGTTGAGCATATACGGCGCCTGCAGGCTATGCATGGTGCAGGTCGAGGGTATGGGCCTCGTTCCGGCCTGCTCCACCCCGCCCGCCCCCGATATGAAGGTGAGTACCAACACGGAGGAGATCCGGAAGATGCGCAGGATCATCGTGGAGCTTCTCCTTGCCAACCACAGCCAGAACTGCCCCACCTGCCAGAAGAGCACCACCTGCCAGCTTCAGGCGCTCGCGAAACGATTCGGCATCACGAAGGTGCGTTTCAAGAACCAGCTGAAAGAAATGCCCCTCGACGAATCCTCACCGTCCATCGTCAGGGACCCGAACAAGTGTGTCCTCTGCGGCGACTGCGTGCGCATCTGCTCCGAAGTGCAGGGTGTCGGCGCCATCGACTTCGCCTACAGGGGAGCGCAAACGGTCGTCATCCCTTCTTTCGGCAAGGCGCTCGACAAGGTGGAATGCGTCAATTGCGGACAGTGTGTCCGCGTCTGTCCCACCGGTGCCCTCACTCCGAAATCCGAGGTCGATGACGTGTGGGCCGACATTCACAACCCCTCCAGGGTCGTGGTGGCGCAGGTGGCTCCCGCTGTAAGGGTAGCCGTTGGAGAGATGTTCGGCCTCCCCCCGGGAACCACAACCACGGGGCAGATCGCGGCGGCACTGAGAGCGATCGGCTTCGACAAGATCTATGACACATCCTTCACCGCCGATCTTACCGTGCTGGAAGAAGGCAACGAATTCATAAAGCGTGTCACGGCCGGCGACAGAATACCGCAGTTCACGTCATGCTGCCCGGCGTGGGTCAAGTTCGTCGAGCAATACTATCCGGAGTTCGTGGACCATCTTTCAAGTTGCCGTTCGCCACAGCAGATGTTCGGCGCCCTGGCGAAGGAAATGCTCTCCAGCGAGCTGAACGTTAAGCGCGAGGATGTGATCGTTGTTTCCATAATGCCCTGCACGGCGAAGAAGTTCGAGGCGAAAAGGCCGGAATTCGAGAGGGACGGGGTGCGGGATGTGGACCATGTCCTCACCACCCAGGAATTCGGCAGGATGATCGAAGAAGCCGGTCTCAATTTCAGGGAACTGGGCCTGGAATCGTTCGATCTGCCTTTCGGCTTCAAGACCGGTGCCGGGGTCATCTTCGGCAATTCCGGAGGTGTCAGCGAGGCCGTTCTGCGCTACGTCACCGAAAGACTCACAGACCAGAGACTCGACAGCTACGAGTTTGCCTCTGTCCGCGGAGAGGATGGCCTTCGCGAGGCAAAACTCACCGTGGCGGGCAAGACTTTCACCCTCGCCGTCGTCAGCGGCCTCGGCAACACGAGGCGTGTCCTCGAGAAAATAAAATCCGGGGAGACCCACTACGACCTCGTCGAGGTAATGGCGTGCCCCGGCGGCTGCGTCGGCGGCGCCGGCCAGCCCGTTTTCTCCGACCAGGCCGTCAGGCAGAAAAGGACAAAGGGCCTCTACGAGAACGACCGCATGCTGGAACTCCATAAGTCCCAGGACAACCCCTACATCAAGAACCTCTACGAGAACGTCCTCGGTGACGTGGGAAGCCACAAAGCCCACGAACTCCTCCACACGAGCTACAGGACCCGAAAACGTATATCCGATGAGGATGTTGACATAAACGCCGGCGGCGAGAGAAGTGTCGACGTCAGCGTCTGCTTCGGCACCAGTTGCTTCCTCAAGGGCTCCCAGAAGCTGCTCCGTGATATACTTGAGCATATACGTTCAAACGGCCTCGGCGGCAGGGTGAACGTGAAAGCTTCTTTTTGCTTTGAGAAATGCAAGACTGGACCGACAATAAAGGTAGGGAGCAGGATCATTGAAGGCTGCACCATAGAAAGGGCCATCGAGGCCATCAAGCGCGAGGGGGTGGACCTCGCCGAAGAGGTAAGGCAGAATGCTTGAAACACAGAAACCGCAGATCGTCTACACGCTGACAGCCCGCTGCCGGGACTGCTACAGGTGCCTCAGGGCCTGTCCCGTGAAGGCGATCCGCATGCAGAACGGGCAGGCGTACGTGGATGAGAAACGCTGCATCGCCTGCGGCACCTGCATCAGGGAATGCCCCCAGCAGGCAAAAACATTCCGCAGTGACATCAACGTGGCTCAGAGCCTCATTGACGAAGGGCACTTTGTCGCTGCCAGCATAGCCCCTTCCTTTCCTGCCGTGTTCAACAAATGGCAGCGCTCGCGTCTGGCATCGGCCCTCCGCGCCCTTGGCATCCGCTACGTGGGGCAAACATCCCACGGGGCATACCAGGTATCACTCGAATCACAGAGGCTCGCCAAAGCGGATACGACAAAGCCCCACATAACCACGGCGTGTCCCGCCCTGATAAACTACATCGAAAAGTACAAACCCGAGCTGATCGACTACCTGCTCCCCATCGCATCCCCGATGGTGGCGCACGCCAGGCTCCTCAAAGAAAAACTCGGCAAGGACACCAAGGTCATCTTCATCGGCCCCTGTGTGGCCAAAAAATCCGAATTGAACCGGCCGGACATTGCCGGCGTCGTGGATTGCGTCCTCACCTTCAAGGAACTCAACGCCTGGCTTGAGCAGAAGAACATTGACCTGTCCATGTGCGAGGAGAGCAGCTTCGACGAAAAGCCCGTCCACAATGCGCAATTGTACCCGTTGCCCGGTGGTCTCATCAAGACGGCCGGCCTCGACGACGATGGATTGAACCTCAGCCTTCTGCGCGTCGACAGCCCCCAGGGCGTTCGCGAACTCCTGAACGGTGTCGGAGAAGACACGGGGCACGCCCTCATTGAACCCCTGTTCTGCAGCCAGGGGTGCATCAACGGTCCCGGCGTAGACTCCGGCAAGAACCTCTTCGAACGCAGGCAGGAGATCATCGAATACACTGCGGAAAGCGCGGCCGTCTCGATCACTCCCGACCCCGTGGAAAGCGATCTCCTGAAGGCCGCCTTCACCAGGAACGACAGCGGCCCATCGCCGGGCAACATTACGGAACAGCAGATCCAGGAGGTCCTGGCGCGCACCGGCAAACAGGACCCCGAACAACAGCTGAACTGCGGGGCCTGCGGTTACGACAGCTGCAGGGAAAAGGCCATCGCCGTGGTTCTCGGCATGGCGGAACCCGAGATGTGCATCCCCTACATGAGACGTCTAGCGGAAAGACGCACGGACCAGATCTTCAGCACCACGCCCAACGGCGTTCTCCTGCTCGACGATGAACTGAACATCCTCGGCATGAACCCGGCGTTCAAGAAGTTCTTTTCCTGCAGCGACGTCATTCTGGGGCGGCACATATCCTATCTCATGGACCCGGCTCCCTTCGAGAAGCTCATATCCGGCATCACGGAGACCATGGACATCACCGTCCTGCACCGCCCGTACAACCTCCTGTGCCGCCAACTCCTGTACATGCTCAAGGAGGACAAGCAGATCGTCGGTATCTTCATCAACATAACGAGCCAGCAGGAACACGAGAAGAAGCTCAAGGAGATCCGTTCCCAGACGGTGGAACAGGCAAACGAACTCCTTGAACACCAGATAAAGATGGCCCAGAACATAGCGCAGTTCCTGGGTGAGAGCACCGCCCGCGGTGAGGAACTGGTGAGAAAACTGATGAGTCTGAGCGAAGGCGATGAAAGCAGTACCCGATGAACCGAGAAAGTACATCGAAGCGACGAACGCCCAGGCGGCAAAGAAGCCGGGCGGCATATGCGGAGATTACATAACAACCGAGCGTACGGCCGAGGCAACAACCGTGATCGTGGCCGATGGGATCGGCACAGGCATCAAGGCGAGGGTTGCCGCTGTCATGTGCGCCTCCCGTCTCATGGAGCTCATCCGGGTGGGCTTCACGCTTCGTGAGGCATGCCAGAAGGTCGTCGAGACCATGCACGCGGCACGGACCATGGACATTCCCTTCTCCGCCTTTTCCGTTTGCCGTGTCCTCGTGAGCGGCCACGCGACGGTGGTCTCCTACGAGATCCCCTCTCCCATCCTCATCAACAACCGCCTGGCCGCTTACCTGCCGAAGCAGCGTGTCTTTCCCATGGGTCTCGAGATGGTGGGCGAGGTCAACTGCATGCTCGAATACGGTGACAGCGTCGTCATGGTAAGCGACGGGGTCAGTCAGGCAGGCCTCGGCCAGCAGTACCGCATGGGCTGGGGCATTCAGGGGGCCTGCGACTTCATAAACGGCCTCCTTGCGCAGGGCACGCTCATGAAGGACATCCCCGGCAGGATCGTGGCCAACGTGCGGGATATCTCGGGCGCGACGTACGGGGATGACACCACGTGCAGTCTCCTGCTCTGCCGCGAGGCACGGGTCCTCAACATCCTGACGGGGCCGCCGGCGCGGAAGATGGACGATGCCAGAGTGGTCAGGGAATTCATGGACACGAAGGGAATGAGGATCGTGTGCGGGTCGTCCACCGCCGAGATCGTCGCCCGCAATCTCGGCGTCCCTGTCGAGATGAAGAACATGTCAAATGCCTACCATAAACCACCGTCTTATGATATAAAAGGCGTGGACTATGCGACGGAGGGTGCGATCACCCTCAACCAGGTGTACAATATCCTGGGGGAGGCACCCGAGAAACTCGAGCCTGATTCATCAGTTTCAGATCTCTACAGGTTCTTCCACGCCTCCGATACGATCAATTTCCTCGTTGGAACGGCGGCAAATCCGGGACACGAACATATAGTCTTCAGGCAGATGGGTGTATACCCGAGAGACGTTATCGTCAGGCTCCTCGCGGACAAACTGAGATCCATGGGGAAGCTGGTGAATATCATATATCTATAGAGGGGGACGTGAAACGGGCAGGCGCAGCCCTTCCCCCGCATAACAGAAGGAGGTATCATGACAGCTGGAGCACCACTTGACTTTTTCAACGCAGCCGATTATTTCGTGGACCGCAACGTCCGCCAGGGACGGGGTCATAAGATAGCCGTTTACACGGAATACCGGAACTACACTTACAACGACATCCAGAAGATGGCCAACAAGACAGCGAACGCCTTCCGCGAGGTCGGCATAACCGTAGACGACCGCATCCTGGTGATCATGCTCGACGTGCCGCAGTTCTACGCCGTTTTCTGGGGCGCCATGAAGATCGGCGCCGTCCCCATTCCCGTCAACACCATGCTGACACCCGAGGACTACGAGTACTACCTCAACGACAGCCGCGCCAAGGTCCTCGTCGTCTCCGAGCAGCTCCTGCCCGTCCTCGCGCAGATCAAGGGCGATCTCCTGTACCTGCGTGACCTCGTCGTCATATCCGAGACGAAAGGGGCCCACATTCCCTTCAAGCAGAAATACCGCCATGCTCCCAACACGGTGAAAACGGAGTTCACCACGAAGGATGACGTTGGTTTCTGGCTCTACAGCTCGGGCTCGACGGGCTCGCCAAAGGGGGCCATCCACTCCCAGTACGACATGGTGGTCACCTCCGAGTCCTTCGCCAAGGGCGTACTCGGCATCACCGAGGACGACATTGTCTTCTCGGCCGCACGGCTCTTCTTCTCCTACGGTCTCGGCAACGGTATGTATTTCCCCATGTCCGTCGGCGCCTCGGCCGTGCTCAACGCGCACGCCCCTTCGCCCGAGAACGTCTTCAAGCACCTCGAGAAATTCCGTCCCACCATCTTCTTCGGCGTCCCCACGCTCTACGGGCAGATGCTGGAGTACAAGGCCAAAGAAGACAAGGAAAAAGGCATCAAGAAGGCGAATCCCAACGACCAGCACGAACTCTCGTCGGTCAGGATCTGCGTGTCCGCCGGTGAGGCATTGCCCGTGGACATCTTCGAGCGCTGGAAAAAGCGCTTCGGCATCGAGATCATCGACGGCATCGGCTCCACGGAGATGCTCCACATATTCCTCTCCAACAGGCCCGGCGACATCAAGCCGGGGTCCACGGGAAAACCCGTTCCCGGCTACGAACTGAAACTCGTCGACGAGAACGGCCAGGAAGTCCCCCGGGGCGATATAGGTACCCTGCACGTCAAGGGCGACAGCGCCGCCCAGCAATACTGGCGCAAGCGCGAAAAAACGCGGGTCACCATGCAGGGAGAATGGGTCAATACGGGCGATAAGTATTACATGGACGAGGAAGGCTATTACTGGTGCGCCGGACGCGCCGATGACATGCTCAAGGTGGGCGGCATCTGGGTGTCCCCCATCGAGGTGGAGAACACCCTGAGCCAGCACCCGGCTGTTCTGGAATGCGCCGTCGTCGGGGCCCCCGACGCGAAGAACCTTGTCAAGCCCAAGGCCTTCGTCATACTGAGGAACGGGTACAAGAAAACCGACGAATTGAAGGAAGAATTGAAGAAATGGGTCCTCGACAGGCAGGCAAAGTTCAAGTACCCCCGCTGGGTCGAATTCGTCGACGAGCTTCCGAAGAGCGCGACGGGCAAGATACAGCGGTTCAGGTTGAGATAAAGAAGGTTCAAGGGCTCCAGGGTTCAAGAGTTCAAGAACCTTAATACTTAAAGATACGAAAGGCCCTCCCCGTCTCTATGATGGGGAGGGTTGATCTGCCCCGGGGATGTCAGGAATTTGTCCTTGAACAACGGGTATGACCGGGGTTATAGATATATGAAGCAGGTATTTGAGGTGTGGAAGAGGCGATCGATGCCGGGATTGACACATCAGCTTTGCAGCAGCAGAGGATCGACGCGGCAGATACGGTGCATCCGGGGTTGGGAGTCGACTCCGTTCCCCAAACGAAAGAAAGAGGGCCGAGAAATGACCAGAACATTCTTCAGTGTGGCGATCGTCTTCATATTCCTCCTGTCATTCCATTCTTTTGCGGAGGCGGGACCCGCGAAACCCGTCGCTTCCAAACAGCAGACCTGTGCGAGCTGCCATAGCGACTTCTCCTCGCTCCTTTCGGCAAAGCACCCCCGCGTAACGGGCAAAGACCTCAGGGCGTGCACACCCTGCCATGCCCCCGACCCCCAGAGCAAGGCGAAACTCAAAGCCTACTCGGCAAAGCTTCATCTCGGTCACATGCAGCCGGGCAACGAACTTGATTGCCTCGTGTGCCACACCTGGCAGCCGGGGAAGGCCTTTGGTGTAAAGGGAGCGAAGAAACCCATTGGCGTACTCACGCAGGAAAACATGGACCAGACGAAAAAGGTCTTTGCCTCCTGGGCCTCATCGAAATATCTCGACGCACACCACGGCAAGAAGAACGTCACCTGTGCCGGTTGCCATGAGAAACTGCCCGAGCCCGGCGACTCCGTCGAGAACGACCGGTGTCTCGCCTGTCATGGCGACATGGAAAAGCTCGCCGCGAAGACAGAACCCAAAGATTTTCCTGACAGGAACCCCCATAAGTCCCATCTCGGGACCATCAACTGTACCGTTTGCCACAAAGCCCACGCGGCATCGAAGACCTACTGCCTCGAGTGTCACAAGAATTTCAATATGAAGATACCTTTTGGCGAGAACGGGGCGGGAACAAAAGCGGCCACCGACAAAAAAGCGCGGTGAAGAGGTGTGGGAAAGCGTCAGCCGGTAACGTCACCGTAAGATACTTGCGGGAGAGATTGTGACCAGAATGTTCCTGCTGATGCCCGCCCTTCTGGCGGTCCTGTGCATCTCGGCATGCGCGGGGGATCAGAGAACGGCGGGTGTGCTTCCGGAAAAAACCAGGGAATTCACCGATCCTTTGCGGACGATACAGGCCGCGGTGGGCGAGACATTCTCCATCGTTCTCGACTCGAATCCCACAACGGGTTATAGCTGGCGGAGACAGGACAAAGCCGGAAACGGTGTCGTTGCCTTCACGGGCAGCAGGTTCGTGCCGGCCCGAACGGACCTCGCCGGGGCCGGCGGAAGGGAACACATGACCTTCACGGCCACGGCACCGGGAACGGAACAGTTGACCTTTCACTATCTCCGCCCCTGGGAAAAGAACGCCGAACCGGCAAGAACGGCGGTCTTCACCGTAACGGTACGGTGAAGACCGCTTGAGCGCAAAAAACTGTGTGGCCCCTAAGAACAAAGACACAGACGCAATTCGCCCCCCGGATCACAACCGGGAGTCAGGCCGTACTCCTTCTCTACAGTCTTTTGTTTTTAACGTTCAAGCAGCTTAAGCTGTTCAAGCGGTTCAAGCAGCTCATTTCAGTGCTTTTATCTCTTTCTCCAGCTTGCCGTATCGCTTGTCGAAGAACTTCCTGGCCGTTTCGCGGTCCTTCTCGCGGCGTTCCTCCGCGAAGCCCGGGAAGCCGTAGAGGTTGTCTATGAACTTGAGGACCTCGGGGATGACCTGTTGGGCCTTGTCGTCTTTTTCGGGGGCGAGGGAGAGTTTTCCCTGAAGCGTAACCCAGACGGAGAAAAGGGGCGTTCTCTTGCTCTGGTATTCCCTGTCGGCAAGGTTGGTCTGTGCGTCTGCCTTCATGACGGGACCCGTCGCTTCCCAGAGCATCCTCACCCTTTGGCCCGGCGTCCCTTCCTCGGGAACGGTGAAGCCTCCCGCTTTCGCCTGGCGGGTCTGCGGCTCAGTTTTTGCGTCCTGGGGCCCCGGGGATTTCTCTCCCTCGCCGGTACACCCCGGCTGGATGAGGAGCATGCAGACGGCGACAAAGATGCAAGCGATGTTGGCGATGCCGGTCATGATCTTCATGGTACCTCCCTGAGAGGATATCTCATTCAAGCGTTAAGTACGGAATATAGCATTCGCTCGACAACATTGCAATACACCTCCACCGCAACCCGATACACAGGGCGCTCCGACCCGTGTTTTTGTTGTTGCCATGACCGTCCGTCGTGGTATAGAATAGAACAAATAAAACAAACAATAACATGCAATGTTGCTTTTTTTAGCGCAGGCAGTTGAGGGGTTTCCATCATCGAAAGGTTTTCATAACTGACCGGAAAATGCGCTGTCGTACTCTATATAGATGTCTTGCCGCCGTGATCATGGTATCGGCCGTTCTCACCGCCCTGTTTCCCGTTCCCGGCGGGGCGTCACCACTCACAGATGAATGGACCACCTTTTTGTCGTCCCTGAGCCCTTCCGCGGGACAGTTTCTCCTGACGGCTCCGGGGGGATTCTTCGAGTTCTGTGAGAAATGGTGCGCCATCCTGGGAGGAAACGCCCCTGACGAAGGAGATGCCCGGCACATCGTATCGGCCCTGCGCATCGCTGCAGGCCTCGTTCTCTTCCTCCTTCTGTGGACCTGGATACTCATCAGGTACGCGAGGCGGCGCAGGAAACAGTTGAAGACGCTTAACGAGCGCTACCGTCTCCTTCTTGAGAACACCCTGGAAGGCGTCATGGTCATCGTTGCCGGAAAGGCAACTTTCATGAATGAGAGGGCCTCACAGATCACCGGGTTCTCTCCTCATGAGATCACCCCCCGCGCCCTTTCGGAGATCACGGGTTCCCAGGACAGCGATACGATAAAGGAAGCCCATCGCAGGATCATGAGGTCCGAGATCGGGAGCCTCAGACTTCCCGTCAGGATAACCTGCAAGAACGGCGAAACAAAATGGGTATATAACTGCTGGGTCGGCATCACCTGGAAAGGCACGCCCGGCATCCTCTGCATCTTCTCGGACATAACGGAGAGCAAAAAGATGGAACAGCAATTCCTCCAGGCCCAGAAGATGGAGGCCATCGGGCAGCTTGCAGGAGGGATCGCCCACGATTTCAACAACATCCTCACCGCCATCAGTGGGTACGGAAACCTGCTCAGGATAAAGACCGACAACGATCCCGCCTTGAACAGGTATGCCCGGAACATCCTGGCCTGCTCCAATCGCGCGGCAAATCTGGTGAAGGGGCTTCTCGCCTTCAGCAGGAAGCAGGTGAACGACCCCCGCCCGACGGACCTTCACGACGTCATCAAGGGCGCGGAAAAGATGCTTCGCCGCATCATAGGAGAGCACATCGAGTTCTCCGTCATCTTTTCGAAGACAAGCCCCGTGGTCCTTGCCGACAGCAATCAGATAATACAGGTGCTCATCAACCTCGCGACGAACGCCCGCGATGCCATGCCCAAAGGGGGTAAAGTGACGATACGGACGGAGACGGTGGAGAATCCCGACACGTCTGCCGCCGGGGAGAACGGCGAAAGAAAGGACGGCCGCTATGCGCTCCTTTCCTTCGAGGACACCGGGGAAGGCATGGACGAGTCGATGATCGACAAGATCTTCGACCCCTTCTTCACGACCAAGGAACCGGGGAAGGCAAGCGGTCTCGGCCTTGCCACCATTTACGGGATCGTGAAACAGCAAAAGGGGTTCATCTCGGTCCAGACGAACATCGGCTCAGGCACGACCTTCAACATCTACCTGCCCCTCGTGGATATCCCCGTCGACACACGGAAGGCAATACGGCTGGCGGAGCATCTCAGGGGCACGGAAACGATCCTCGTCTGCGAGGACGAGACGGACATCAGGAACTTCGTCAGAGAGGTCCTCGAATCCAACGGGTACACCGTCGTCGAGGCAAAGGACGGCGAAGAGGGGATAGACGCCTTCAATCGTTACAAGGACAAGGTGGCACTCGTCCTCCTCGACGTGATGATGCCGAAGAAGAGCGGAAAGGACGTCTATGACGCCATACTCGAGATCAATCCCATGGTGAAGACGATCTTCATGACGGGATACTCCACGGACAGCCTGGACAAACAGGGGTTCGGTGATTCCATCACCCCCTGCATATTCAAACCCATCGAAACCGACACACTCCTCACCGAGATCCGAAGGAAATTGGACGAAGAAAAAACTGTCGCAGGTCACACGTCACAGGTCACAGGCAAAGACTAAAAGAGGAAAACGGGACTCCCGGCGAAATTTCTTACCTTTAGACTTGCGACCTGGAACTGTCTTCAACCTGTGACCTGCGACGTGTGACCTGCGACCTCTTTTACCAGTTCCATAATGACATGGTTCGCCGCGACGAGGCCGAAGATGGCCGGGAGGGTCGGCAGGCTGGGCAGGGATTCGCGCGCCCTTCCCCTTACGTGGGCACCCGTCGTCTCGCGGGACGCGGCCGGACCGTCCGGATGGGGACGGATGGGCCTCTCCGTCGAATAGACGACGGGGATATCCGTCGTGACATTCCGGTTTCTCAGGTAGCGCCTCAGCGTCCGGGCAAGGGGGCACACCTCGGTTTCGGTGAGCAGCCCCAGGCGCACCTTCATGGGGTCCGTCCTGCTGGCGGCCCCCAGCGCGGAGACGATCGGTAACGAGCGCCCGATACACTGGCTGATGAGCTCCGCCTTCGGGTTCATGCTGTCGATGGCATCTATCACGAAGTCGATGTCCCCTCCGAGGAGTTCGTCGGCGGTGTCGTGATGGAAGAAGGCATGGCGGGGATCGAGGCGCGCTTCGGGGTTCACCTGCCGGAGGCGCTCTTCCGCCGCGTCCACCTTCCGGACACCCTCGTTCGTCCTTAAGGCGATGAGCTGCCGGTTCACGTCCGTTGCCTTGACGGTATCGCAATCGATGAGTCGCAACCCCCCAACACCCGCCCGGCACAGGGCCTCGGCAGCCCAGGAGCCGACGCCTCCCAGCCCCACAACCGCAACGGTGCTCTTCCCGAGCACCTCGAAACCTTCCCGCCCGTAGAGCATGATGCTCCGGGAAAAATACTCCTCCGGCGACGTCATCTTTCTCTTTCCATCCTTTCCAACCCGAAGAGCCTGCACGCGCTTTCCGTGGATATACGGCACACCTCTTCCAGGGAGACACCCCTCAGCTCGGCTACCTTCACGGCAACCTCACGGGTGTGCAAAGGCTCAACCAGGGAGGCCACCGTCGTCTGCGTCGCGATGGAAGGGGCGTCGGTCTCGAGGAGAAACCGCTCCGCCGGCACGAGCCGTGCGCAGCGATGGTACTTCTTCGCCCTCTCCCGAGTCACGGAACCGGAAAAGGAGACGTAACACCCGATCTCCAGAAACCTCTCCATCACCTCCGCGCTCCCCGAAAAGGAATGCAGCACCACCGTCACCCTCCCCCTGTAATCTCTCAGGATGTCCAGCATCCTCTCATGTGCCTTCCTGCAGTGAACAAGCACCGGCAGCCCCCTACCGGCCGCCATATCGAGCTGCGCGACAAAGGCCCGCTCCTGCACCTCCACCGGCGCCATCCCCGGCGCGAGATCAAGCCCGATCTCGCCGACCGCCACGGTCTCCTCCGCATCCAGATAACCCCCCAGCTCATCCAAAGCCCCGTCCTCCAGGTACCACGGATGGACGCCAAAGGCCGGAAAGACAACCCCCGGGTAAAGCCGCGCAAGCTCAAGCGTCCGGGGCAAAGAAACACGGTCGTAGGCGGGGATGATGAACCGCACGACACCCGCGCGCCGGGCGCGGTCAAGGACGTCGTCGAGCGAGTCTGCAAAGGACGGATCGTTGAGGTGGCAATGGGTGTCGATGAGAATGGTCCTGTCAGGGGGATGGGTCATGATGGAAGTGTAACATAAAGACCGTTGCGAGTTTCAAGTTTCAGGAGAAAGGCGGTTGCGAGTTACGCGTTGCGGGTTGCGGGTTAGAAGCGAAAAGACGGTGCAGGTTGGGGGCTTTGTTCGTTTTGGTGTAAGGTTGGTGCGGAGGCCGCGCGGGGTGCTGTGGTTTCCTTAAGACTCAAGACCCTGCCCGCTAGGGGTCTCCATCCTGATCAAGTCATCTTAATTCATCTTAGGGTAGCAGCGTAAGAAAGGAGCGGGGAGTGAGGGTTGGAAGTACACCTACAAGTCGAGTATACGAAGCAAAACAGAGAGTTGTGTATTGCGCAGAGAAATATTATGCTCCGCTATCTTCAGGTACCCATAAATCCTTAAAAAACTTTATCCTCATATTAAGAGATGCTGCATATCCATCAAGCCCCGGAAAAAGGGTGTTTCGTGACATATTCATAGCATAAAGTTCACTCAATACCTTTTCGATTTCTTTTATATCACTTTCAACAACATATTTAACTAAATTGTTTTTATTGTCCCAGCCATCCATTCCCCTCATATTTTCCATAAAAGGTTTTGATATATCCCCGGGTATCATAAACACCCCCTGTTGGATCGCGAGTCTTTGGTTTAAGCGCCACGGGTTTAACACGCACAAAAAAGGTCTTTTTCGTTCTTTTTTCATTAATAACGGTTTGAATGTATTCGGTTCCGAAGCCTGTAATTTTCTGAAGAAATCTTTGTCTTCACAATTTTCATCTTCAAGTATCTTTTCTACTATTGATTTAGATTCTATATCAAACCATCCTTTCCGATTTACCGCACATATTGCGGCCTTAGAGTTATTATTCCCTTGAAGCAATGCATATTCGAAAGCAAAATATGAAGCTACATAGGGGGAATAAGTCCAATCCAGCAATCTTGTCGGCGCACCGTGGTGTTGCATCAGGGCAAGCCACCAGAGATAATCCTCTTTCGGTTCAGGTTTAGGTGCAGTATCGGGATATTTTCTCTGAAAATCCCGCATCAGTTTAAATTCAATTTGTGGAAGATGCTTGAGGTTTATTTTCCATTTCCTACACTGGCGCTCTATAGTGGTGTCTAAAACCCATTCATCCAGAAGTCCCT
>JAAYAK010000067.1 GCA_012719415.1 Syntrophorhabdus sp. | reverse complement strand
TGCCATGGACACGTCCCACATCCATCTTTCCATCCCCGTTGAAGTCGCCGGTGAAGATGGGGTATATGCTGGCGCTGGTGCACCCCTGGGAGGGACCGAAGGACGGCAGGCCGTTCATCCACGTCCACCCGGTGCCGGTGGAGAGGGCGACGGCGACGCCGGATCCGTGGACGCGTCCCACGTCCGTCTTTCCATCCCCGTTGAAGTCGCCGATGACCATGGGGAAAGTGTCCGCGTTCGTGTAGCCATGCGTGGGAGACAGGTTCGCTATGCCCGCCATGGGGACCCATCCTCCGTTACCATCGGAGAGCATGAAGGCGACGCCGCTGCCATGGACACGTCCCACATCCATCTTCCCATCCCCGTTGAAGTCGCCGGTGAAGATGGGATACCGGTTGGCGTCCGTATATCCTTCCGCCAGGCTGAACGAGCTCGTCCCGCCGATCATGGTCCACCCGGGGGCGCCCTGATGCCAGATGAACTCCGTTCCCGGCAGGCTGCTTGTCCCATCCTTACCATACTGTGTCACGGAGGTGAGAAGGGATCGGCCCGTAGTGCTGCTCGTCGCATAGTTCCCCTTCATGACGTAGCTCTTCTGCAGGGCGTTGTTGACATAGATGTCTATGCTGCTCAGCCGGTACGCCGTCGTGACCGGGCGATTGGCGGCATAGAGCGGCGGCGCATCGGGTCTGCTCTCGAGAGGGAACCGGACCGCAACGGTCGGGGCAAGGCCCGTTTTCTCGTTCCCCGTGTAGAAGATGGAGTTGAGGTATATCTCCCCCTGGTCCTTCGCGTACACGACAATCATGTAGTTCCCGTGGACGTCCACCACCCTGTCGAGGCACCACTTGAAGACATGGCTGCCTCCGTCGAAGTCCTGACGGGAGGCGGGGGTGGAGCCATAGTAGTACTTCGTCCCGTCCCGGGAGGTTACCTCCCAGCCGCCGGTGGAAGAGTTGTAGCGGTACTTCGAGAGGGCACCCTCCACGGTCGCCCCGTAGTAACCGGAACCCCAGTCGCCGCGGGGGGTCAGTTCCGCCATGGAGCCGCCTATGGACGCCACGAAGTCGTGGGCGCTGTAGTTCACACCCCTCTTCGTGGACCTCTGGATGGACCCCATGTCGAGGTTCCACCCCACGCCCATCCATCCGTTACCGAGGTAGCTGTTGTAGGTGAGGGAGAGCCGGGGCGCCATGTTCATCCGGCCCGGGGGGACCTCGATGGGGACCGTGATGGACGCCGCCCCGGAGAACTGGGATATCTCGACGGTGGGGGGTAAGGGACCGGCAATGGCGCTGCCGCTGCCCTCCGATGATGACGCGGACACCGTGGCGGGTGCGGGCTCGGCTTCGGACGTGGTCTTCCCGTCCTCGCCTGCGGTGTTCTCGCCGGTGCCCGCCGTCTCCTTCACGGCAGGCCGTACCTCGTCCGTCACCCCTTCGGCCTCAGCGGCCAGGACCTCCGACACGACGAGGCGGAGCATGAGGTCCCCCAGACCCGACACCGCCAGCTCCACATTGGGTGTCGAGCTGAAGAGAAAGGCACAGATGACGAACCACACGAAACGGCGATAGAGGACGGAGCCGGCATAGCACACGAATGAATACCCCCTTAACTGGTATGAATTGCGCGCAGGGACCGTCGCCGGTCATTCTGACCTGAAGCGGGCTACCGCCATGTTGGACGGGGTCTCACGGTCCATCCGCGAAGAAGTTACTTGGTTGAGGCGTGTACCATTCTAGGGGGTGGATGGCGGGGATGGCATGGTCATGGGACCAACCTGACCTCAGTTGTTCCCGATGAGCCGAATCCGTGTCCGGCGGGGCAGGTTGAGGATGGGGGTAGGACGTTACCCCCTTTCCGCGTGGCACGGACCCTTTGTTTGTGATAGAATAGTGAAAAACTCAGGATGGAGGGTCTTCTTGGAGCGTAAGAACATACTCTGCATAGGTGCCGGTTATGTCGGCGGGCCGACGATGGCCATGATCGCCTATAAGTGCCCGCAGTACAGGGTCACCGTGGTCGATATCAATCATGAGAAGATCGCCCGCTGGAACTCCGATGATCTGCCGGTGTATGAGCCGGGGCTCGATGAGATCATAGGGGCAACGCGAGGGAAGAACCTCTTCTTCGAGACCGACATCGACAAAGGCATCAGGGAATCGGAGATCATCTTCGTCGGGGTGAACACTCCCACGAAGACCTTCGGCGCCGGGGCGGGCAAGGCGGCTGACCTCCAGTACTGGGAGAAGACCGCGCGGCAGATACGGGAGGCCTCCGAGTCCCCGAAGATCGTCGTCGAGAAATGCACCATCCCCGTCAAGACGGCCCTCGCCATGGAGCGGATCCTCACGTCCAAGGACGGCAATATAAGTTTCGATGTCCTCTCCAACCCGGAGTTCCTGGCGGAAGGGACGGCTGTGCGGGACCTCGAGTTCCCCGACCGCGTCCTCATAGGTTCCCGGGAGACACCGAGCGGGATAGAGGCGCGCAAGGCCGTCGTCGATATCTACCTCAACTGGGTGCCGCGGGAGAAGATCATCGAGAGCAACATATGGAGCAGCGAGCTCTCGAAACTCGTCGCCAACGCCTTCCTCGCCCAGAGGATATCCTCCATAAACGCCGTCTCGGCGCTGTGCGAGAAGACGGAGGCCGACGTGGCCGAGGTGTCGCGGGCGATCGGTCTCGACAGCCGCCTGGGACCCAAGTTCCTCAACGCCAGCGTGGGCTTCGGCGGCTCCTGCTTCAAGAAGGACATCCTGAACCTCGCCTACATATGCCGGTCCTATGGCCTCGACGACGTCGCCGATTACTGGGAGAGCGTCGTCGACATCAACGAATACCAGAAGGAGCGCTTCATCCTCGGTATCCTGAGCGCCATGTTCAACACCCTGGCGGGAAAGCGGGTCTGCCTCTTCGGCTTCGCCTTCAAGGCCGACACCGGCGACACCCGCGAAACCCCGGCATTCACCATAGCGCGAAGGCTCGTCGAGGAAAAGGCCGACCTCGTCATCACCGACCCCAAGGCCCTCAGCAACGCGAAAGTCGACCTTGCCGACCTCGACGGGATCACCTACGAGCCCGACCCCTACACCGCCGCCCGCGGCTGCGACGCCATCGCGATCATGACGGAATGGAAGCTCTACACCGAACTCGACTACAAGCGCATCTACGACTCAATGGCCAAACCGGCCTTCATCTTCGACGGCCGCAACATCCTCAACCACAGGCTCCTCCACGACATCGGCTTCAACGTCTACCCCATAGGCAAACCACCGCTGGTGCACTTCTAAAAAGACGGTTGGAGCCGTTAGAACGGAAAGAAGAGTCGGAAGTGATGGCTTGAGGCGTTCAACGTGGGCGACATGGGTTGAAATAAAGGTTCCATCTGATATACTGTACCTGCAGACTGCGGCACAGAAGAGGTGAGACAGAATGAAATCGAGGGAACTTTCTTTCAGGGTTGTCTTCAGACCCGAGCCCGAGGGCGGCTATACAGCGACGGTCCCTTCGCTGCCCGGTTGCATCTCCTATGGCGAGGACATCAAAGAGGCACGAGAGATGATCAAGGATGCCATCAAGGGATATCTCGAGAGCCTGCAGAAACATGGGGAAGAGCTCCCTGATGACTCGGATACCGTGGAAGCCGTACTTACGCTGAAATATGCCTAAGGCCCCGTCGCTCACCCCCGACAAACTGATCAAGAAGCTCATTCAGAACGGTTTCGTTCTCGATCACCAGACCGGTTCCCACAGGATCTATTACAACAAGGATACGGGCAAACGAGTCGTTGTCCCCTTCCATAGAAAAGACCTCCCAAAAGGAACCCTTCTGTCAATCTTGAAAGCGGCTGGCCTCGAAGACCGGATCAATTAGAACTCTATCCCCCATTAATGACAAATCATACGGAGCATTCTGGCAAGAAATCGCACAAGAAAGCTGCTACCGTCTCCACATCCCGAATACAGAGCACGCATGTTGCTCCCTCCTCACCCCGCGCATGCGGGGTGCGAGAAGGCCGCCGGATTTTGGCAGGCTCCGAGATCCGGCGGCAATCTTCTCTCTCTTTTTGTCTCTCTCTGAGATCTCCGCGAACTCTAGCGAAGCGGGCGTGAGATAAGTCTTTGCCTTTCGTTTCAGGAGTGATCGGTAAAGAGTTCGCCGTCCACCATCGTGAGCTTGCGTTCGCCGACCGCGCCGATCTCGGGGTCGTGGGTCACGAGGATGAGGGTTGCGGAGATGTTCTTCTGGATGGTGAGGATCTGGCGCATGACTTCGCGGCCTGTTTTTCTGTCGAGGTTGCCCGTTGGTTCGTCGGCGAGGATCACTTCAGGTTCGTTGATGAGCGCCCGGGCGACAGCCACGCGTTGCTGTTCGCCGCCGGAGAGTTCCCCGGGTCGGTGGTTCAGTCGGTGGGTGAGCTCAACGGTCTCGAGGAAGACGCGCGCCTTCGCTTCGGCCTCAGCGGGCTTCATGCGCCGTATGAGGAGCGGCATCATGACGTTCTCGATGACGTTGAGGTCCTGCAGGAGGTGGTAGAACTGGAAGATGAACCCCACCTTCTCGTTGCGGAACCGGCTCTGGTCGTCCTCGTTGAAGGTCATGATGTCCTTGCCGTCGAAGAGAACCTTCCCTTCCGTCGGTTTGTCCAGGGTGCCGATGATGTGGAGGAAGGTGCTCTTGCCGGCACCGGAGGGGCCCATGATGGTGATGAACTCTCCTTTGTCCGCGGTGAAATCCACGCCTTTCAGGACATCGATCACGATGCCGTCCTTCTGGAAGGACCTTTTCAGCCCCGAGACCTCGATGATGTGATCACTCATAGCGCAGGGTCTCCACGGGGTCGATCTTCGCCGCCTTGTAGGAAGGATAGATCGTTGAAAGAACGCATATGACCGTCGTGACGAGGGCGATGAGCGCCACATCGACGATGCTTATCTTCGCGGGCAGGGTGGTTATGTAATAGACGTCCTCGGGGAGCCGGATGAGCTTCGTGCTCTTGATGATCCAGCAGAGGAAGTACCCGGTCAACGAGCCGAAGAGGGCGCCGACGACGCCGATGGTGATCCCTTCCATCATGAAGATCTTCATGATGCTCCGCTTCTTCGCGCCGATGGACTTCAGTATGGCGATGTCCTTCTTCTTCTCCATGACGGTCATGATGAGCGAGCTGATGATGTTGAAGCTCGCCACGAGGATGATGAGGGCGAGGATGATGAACATCGCCAGCTTCTCGAGCTTCAAGGCCGAGAAGAGGTTCCGGTTCATCTCGATCCATGTCTTCGCGAAGTAGTCCCGCCCCAGTGCCTTGAGGATCGTCCACTTGAGGTCGACCGCCCGGTATTCGTCGACAAGCTTGACCTCGATGCCCGTCGCCCCCACCCCCATGGCGGATTCCACGTCGGCAAGAGCCATGACGACGAGGGTGTTGTCGATCTCGTACATCCCCGTCTCAAAGATGCCGCCCACCCGGCCCCGCACCGTCTCCGGCATGGAGCCCATGGGAGAGAAACCCCCGAAGGGGACCATGATGGTGAAGCTGTCGCCCACGAAGAGCCCCAGGTGCTTCGCCAGTTCCTTCCCCATAAGGACGCTGCCCTTTCTCCGCAACACGTCGATGGAGCCTTCCTTCACCAGCTTCGACATGTACTTCGCGTCTCCCGGGTCGATCCCCTTCACGGCGACGCCGGAGAACTGCTTGCCGTTCTGGGCCATCGCCTGGAAGGCCGTGAAGGGGAAGGCCTCCACCACGCCGTCCACCTTTTTGACCTTTGCCACGACCTCGCCGGGGTTACGGATCTCGCCGTTCACGTCGAGGACGAGGATATGGGGGTTGATGCCGAGGATGCGCGCCCTGATCTCGTCCTGGAAGCCTGTCATGACGGCGATGACCACGATGATGGCCATGACGCCGATGGCGATGCCCACAACGGATATCCACGTGGTGAAGGAGATGAACGCCTCCTTGCGCTTCGAACGCAGGTACCGCAGCCCAATTGTGGTCTCGTAGTCCATGAAAGTGCTAATGTCTTACCACAAGGAGGGGGAAAAGGGAAGGAAGGGAAAATGAAAAAGAAAATGACCAATTAACCAATGACCAATTGAACAAAGGGAAGGGCGCAACGGACTGCCTGTATCGTTTCTTGGTTGTTGGTTATTGTCTGTTTATCTGGTCATTGGAATTTGGTGAATTGGTTATTCCCTCCTCGGGATTCTTCTGAAAGAAATCGGCGGCCCTTTCTTCGGCCTGTGTCATGGTGCGGCTGCCCTGGACGCGTGAGCTGAGCTGGTGGCCGAAGGTGTAGTTCCCGGCAAAATAGTGGGTGAACTCCTTGAGCCTGCCGAGCCGGCGCTCGGGCGGAAAAAGCTCTTTTATGAGGCTCGTGAACCTGTCGTACAGCAGGGGCAAAGATACGCGGGGCGCGGCGATGTCGCAGCCATAGACCTCGCGGGCGATCTCCGCGAAGAGCCAGGGCCTGACGATCGCGCCACGACCCAGCATGAGCCCGTCGGCGCCCGAGACGCGCAGGCAGTCCTTCGCGTCCTCCACCGTGAATACTCCCCCGTTGGCGATGACGGGGATGGCGAGCCATTCCTTTATCCTGAGAACCCATTCCCATCGCGGCCTTCTGGCAAAGGGTTCCTTCTTCAGCCGGGCGTGGACGGAAAGCAGGTCGATGCCCTCGCCCTCGAGCATGGTGCAGAAGTCTTTCAGGCGGGGCTCGTCGAGCCCGACGCCGAGACGTATCTTCGCCGTGAGCGGCAGGCCCGTCCTTGATCTTGCCGCCCTTACCAGGAGCCGCGCGCTTTCCGGATTCTCCATCAAGGCAAACCCTGCGCCCGATCTCCCCACGGACCAGTCGGGACATCCCATGTTGAGGTCGACCGCGTCGGCCCCAAGGTCGTGAAGCTTGTCCATGGCCGGGCCGACATCCATGTCCCCGGAAACGAGGAGCTGATAGGACAGGGGTTTCTCCCGGGCCGTCCTGACAAGGTAGGGGGATATACCGGGGTTCTCTGTGGGCAGTCTCCTGGCGAGGAGCATTTCCGTGGAGAAAAGGCCGGCCCCGCCGAATCCCGAGACGATCTGCCTGAGGGCGCTGTGGGTGAGCCCCGCCATGGGAGCCTGAAGAAGGGGCGGACAGATCTCGAGGCCCCGAACGTGGATGGAGGGCGTCGGCATCCTCACAGGGAAAAGATGTCGTTGTACCTGTCCCGCTGTCTCATCACCGTCAGCTTGCCGTCGGCCTGAACGAGGACGCGGGCGGGGCGGGGAAAGGAGTTCGCGTTGGACGCGAAGAACTGGGGGCCGTAGGAGCCCGTGTCGTGGATGAGCACGACGTCTCCCCGGACCGGCCGTCTCTGGAGGGACACCTTGTACTTCGCCAGCATGTCCCCGGAGAAACAGAGGTTGCCGGCGACGAAGGCCTCGAAGGGCTCGGGATCCCGGCGGTCACGGTCATTGATTATCTCCCAGCGGTTGACGGGCATGTACACGAGGGCCTCTCCAAAGCTGGTGACGCCCATCTCGAGGCTCACGAGGTTGTGCCATTCCCCGATCCTCCTCACCTGCGACACCCGGGCGAGGGTGACGGCCGAGTCTCCCACGATGCCGCGGCCGGGTTCGATGACGAGAGCGGGCTCTCCCAGGTCCTTGAGGGCACGAACGGTATCGACATCTCTCCCGCCGACGGGCACCTTGCCTCTCAGTATGGCCTCCACCATCCTCTCCTTCGGATAAGGGGTGTAGAAGGTGTCGTCATTCCACCGCGAGGCATCGATCGAGCCGTCGGGCCGGCGCTCGAAACCGCCCGTGCGATTGTTCCATATGAAGACACGGCTCATGTCCCCCTTCTGCGACGCGAGGTAGCCGTTTTTCACCCTCTCCAGAAACGTGTCCCATTCCTCCTTCGTCACGTAAGACAGGGGGAAACCGCCTCCAATGTTGATGATCTCGCACTTCCTGCCCGTCTTCGTGAGCAGGTGGCCGAGTTCGATCATCCTGCCCAGCACGCCGAGGTAGGGCGCAAGGTCGGCGATCTGGGAGCCGATATGGGTGTGAAAACCGAGGAAACGGACATGGGGGTGGCTGTTCAGGGTCTTCAGGAATTGGGGCATGTCATCAAGGCAGGCCCCGAACTTCGTCCACCTGCCCGCGGTGAAGACGGCCTCCGCCGTGACGTGACTGAGTTCGAACCCGCTCAGCCTCATGACGACCCGCGGGCTCTTCCCCATTTTCTTCGCCATTTCGGAGACGATCTGGAACTCCTCGATGCTGTCCGCCACGATGAGCATGTCCGTCTCGATGGCGCGGGCGATGAGAAAGTCCTCCTTACAGTTCCCGTTGAGGTCGAGCTCCGCCGGAGGGGCCCCCGCCTCGAGGGCGCACCGTGTCTCGTAATAGGAGGCAACATCGATCCCCGCCCCCTCCTTGAGGACGATCCGGAACACCGCCGGATGGGCGCATGCCTTCGCCGCAAACCGCACGTGGCCTTTGGGGTAGAGGTCCCGGAAGACCTTCTTGAAGGACCTCACGTTCCGGGCTATGGCATCGGCGGAGTAGATGTGTAAAGGAAGCTTGAACCGTTCGATCCACCACGAGAGCGAACGCTCCGCGATATACGCCTCTTTCCCCGAAGGCTTCACAAACCCTCCGTCCCCCGCGTCACCCTCCGGCACCGGACGAGCACTCGACACACCCACCCCCGATCCGAGAAGCGCCGCAGCCCCCATCCCGACAACCCCATACTTGATAAACCCCCGCCTATCGATATCCACAACGGCCTCCCTGCGCAACGGAACGCGCATTGACAATCCCGTTCCATGTGTTTCTCCACCCCGCGCGCGGGGTGCGAGAATGCCGCCAAATTCTGGAAGGCTCCAGGATTTGGCGGCCTCTTTTCTCTCTTTTTCCCTCTCTTCGCGTCCTCCGCGGTCTCAAGTGAGGAGCCTTGGCGACGAACGGGCGAGAGATATGTCTTTGTGTCTTTCTACGGTCTCAGCAACGGAAAAAGGATAACTTCCCGTATCGACGCGCTGTCCGTGAGCAGCATCGTCAGCCTGTCTATGCCGATCCCCTCTCCGGCGGTCGGGGGAAGGCCGTATTCGAGGGCTGTGATGTAGTCGTCATCGAGGGTCGCCCCCTCTTCCTTCTGCGCTATCTGGAACTCGAAGCGCTCGCGCTGGTCCTCGGGGTCGTTGAGCTCGTTAAACCCGTTCGCTATCTCCATGCCCGATATGTAAAGCTCGAAGCGTTCCGTGATGTCGGGATTCGACGCGTTTCTCTTCGCCAGGGGAGAGACCTCTATGGGGTATTGGGTTATGAAGGTGGGCTGGATGAGCTTCTTTTCACAGAGCTCCTCGAATATCTCGGTGATGAGCTTGCCCTTCGATTCCTTCTCGGCCCCCTCGATCTCGAGCTCCTTCGCGTACGCGGCAAGGCGGACCGGGTCGTTAAGGGCGGAGAGGTCGAAATTGCCGTATTCCGCCATCGCCTCGGCCATGGTGATCTTCCGCCAGGGCGGGGTGAAGTCTATCTGCTGCTCATTGTATGCAATGGTATAGGTCCCGAAGATCTCCTTCACCAGCGACGATACCATGTCCTCCGTGAGAGCCATGAGGTCCTCGTAGGTGGCGTAGGCCTGATAGTATTCGAGCATGGTGAACTCCGGGTTGTGGCGCACCGAGATGCCCTCGTTGCGGAAGTTCCTGTTGATCTCGAAGACGCGCTCGAAACCTCCGACGACAAGGCGCTTGAGGTAGAGCTCCGGTGCTATCCGGAGGAAGAGGTCCATGCCCATGGCGTTGTGGTGGGTGACAAAGGGCTTGGCCGTGGCGCCGCCGGGGATGACCTGCATCATGGGCGTTTCCACCTCGATGAAATCGCGCTCGATGAAATAGCGCCTGATGTAATTGATGATCCGTGCCCGCGTTGTGAAGACGTCCCGCACCTTCTCGTTGACGATAAGGTCGAGGTAGCGCTTGCGGTAACGCTCCTCGACGTCCTTGAGCCCATGCCATTTCTCGGGCAAGGGGCGCAGGGACTTGGTGAGGAGCTTCATGCTGTCGGCGAGCACCGTCAGTTCCCCTGTCTTTGTCTTGAAGACCTTGCCTTCAAGACCGACGATGTCGCAGATGTCGAACTTCTTGAATATATCGTAAGCGGGGCTCTTCAGGACGTCCTTGCGGATGTAGGCCTGGATCTTCCCCTTCCTGTCCTGCACGTGGATGAAGGCGCTCTTGCCGAAATCGCGGAAGGCCATGACGCGGCCCGCGATGGCGACGCGTTCCTCGCTCTTTTCCAGGTCCTCGGCGCTCAGCGACCCGAATCTTTCCTCCACGTCCCTTGTCGTCGTGTAGGGACCCCTGTCCTGGGGATAGGTATCGATGCCCTGTTCCTTCAGGCTTTTTTCCTTCTCCTTGCGCACGGCATAGAGTTCATTTGTCGGTTCCATTTTATCCTCGGTCAATTGGCGATATATTTCTATACTTCCACAACGACGTCATAATCAAGTGTTTTCACGACCTTTCCTTCGCGTATGTCTCCTTCGGCACAGGAGCCGTTCACGAAGGCGACCCCGTCGATGTCGGGCGCCTGGGTGAGCATTCTGCCCACCTTTGGGCTCGCCTCGACGTCCTCCACGACGACCTTCACCGTCTTGCCCAGAAGGCCCGACAGACGGGCGCGGGATATCTCCTTCTGCATCTCCATGAGTCTGAGGTAACGGTCGCGCTTCACCCCTTTCCGTATCTGCCCTTTCAGCTTGTGCGCCACCGTGCCCTCTTCCCTGGAGTACATGAAGGCGCCAAGCATGTCGAACTGATGGCGGCTCACGAAGGCGAGGAGGGCGTCGAACTCTTCTTCCGTCTCCGTCGGGAACCCGACGATGATGGACGTGCGGAGCGCCGCCCCGGGCAGGCGCCGCCTCATCATCGCGAGCGTCCCTTCGAGGTAGGCCTTCGTGTGTCCCCTGCCCATGAGGGAAAGGATACGGTCCTCGGAATGCTGGATGGGAACATCGAGGTAGGGTATCACCCGCGCGTCGCTTCCCATGAGCTCGACAAGCTCCTCCGTGATCCCTTTTGGATGCATATAGAGGAGCCGCACGTACCAATCCCCCCTTTCCTTGAGGAGGGAGGCGAGAAGCCCGGTGAGGCCGGGGCCCCGGCCGGCGTCCTTCCCGTAGGACGTGATGTCCTGGCCGATGATGTTGATCTCCCGGTAGCCCTCGTCGAGAAGCCAGCGGAACTCCTTGAGCACGTCCTTTTCGGCCTTCGACGTCAAACCCCCGCGGATTGCCGGTATGGTGCAATAGTGGCAGCGGTTGTCGCAGCCCTCCTGTATCTTGAGGTACGCCGTCGGCGGCTTCGTCAGCACCTGCCGGGGAAAGGTCTCCGAAAAACCACCCTGCCCGAGGTACACCCCGTTCTCGCCAATGATGCGTTCTATCTCGCCGTACCGGGACCTTCCCACGAAGGCATCCACCTCGGGAAGAAGCCTGGCAAGCTCGTCGCGGTATCGTTCGACGAGACACCCCGTGACAACGACCCTTCTGCCCGGCTCGCGGGCGGCCTCAAGGACGGCTTCGATGGACTCGCGCGCCGCCTCGGCGATGAATGCGCAGGTGTTGATAACGATCGTGTCGCCGTCGTCACCGATCGTGTGCCCCGCCGAACACAACCTGGCCGCTATGTATTCCGATTCGACAAGGTTCTTGGGACACCCCAGGCTTACGATCCTAAACCTCATGGACAGCACACCTTTCCCTGCATCTTTCGCTTCTCTTCCCCGTGCACCCCGCACCGATGCCGATGCCGTGGCAGAGGAAGAAGTCGTATTTCAGGGGGTCTCTTGGGCAATAGCGCCTGAGCGCCTCCGTCACCTCCCGGGCCGCCCGGTAAGAAGGCGTCTTCTGCCTCGTCCAGCCGAGGCATCTTCCCACCTTGTAGATGTGCGTATCGAGGGGTATGGTGAGGTCCGCGGGATCGATGAAATCCCAGATGCCGATATCGACCCCATCCTTTCTCACCATCCACCGGAGAAACATGTTCCAGCGCTTCTGCGCCCCCGTCGAGGGCCTGGGGAAAAAGAAGGTGAGCCTGTCGTCGCCGGGAAGGTAAACATCACGGATGCGCCAGATCGCCCGCCGGGTATCGCCCTCGTAAAAGGAACGGAACATGGCGCCGAGGGACCCGTGATCGCCGACGATCCGGCGAAGCACCTCGAAGAAGAGGATCAGGTCATCCTCCTTCTGGAAGCGGTAGTACAGACCTTTCAGCCCCTCCCACGCACCATTCCTGACAAAGCGGTCGGGTCCCCTGTCCATCAGCGCGAAAAGCCTCTCGAGGAAGCCCATGAAGACCCCGATCCTCCCGTAGGCGAACTGCGCCGCGATGAGACCGGCGATCTCCCTGTCGGAGTCGGAGCGCCAGCGATGGACAAAGGACACGGGATCCCCGTCCACCCGGCGGATAACCGCCGGTCCCTCCTTTTCATAGACCCTGTCGAGATCGACCATCGGGATCACCTGCCTGCGATGGCCCCGTCATAAGGAGCCGGATTTAGGAACAATGTACACCAGGTGGGCCGGTCTTTTCAAATGGGGTCCCGGCAGGGGTAGTCCCCTTTATATGGTAACGATACCCATATTTTCTGGTTATTAAAACGGCAGCATGTCCTCCTGTGATCCGTGGTAGATTGGTTCTT
Source organism: Syntrophorhabdus sp. (assembly GCA_012719415.1). Taxonomy (NCBI): domain Bacteria; kingdom Pseudomonadati; phylum Thermodesulfobacteriota; class Syntrophorhabdia; order Syntrophorhabdales; family Syntrophorhabdaceae; genus Syntrophorhabdus; species Syntrophorhabdus sp. The sequence continues at coordinate 16,524 of JAAYAK010000067.1, read as the reverse complement.
GGTTCTGCAAGACATCAGGCCCACAAACAATATCAAGAGGGAGAACGCGTGGCCACGAAGAAATGTCCCCATTGCGGAAAGGAAGTGAAGGTCATCCCCTTCGGGAGCAGGTACATCGCGGTCTGTTGCAACCAGATCGTCTATGTCGGTCACGAAGCCCCGCGCGACGAAGAGACGGACACCGCCAGGAAGGATGCAGGTATAGTGCAGGGCCGCTGAACCCTCGATCTTCGCGGCCATTCGGCATATGTTCGAGCACCGCAATCGGCAGCACCTCCGTTTCATGATCTCCAGTCAGGCTATATTCTCTTAGAAGAACGTTCGACACCCTTTTTCTCCCGGGGGAACGCGCGGTTTGCGCATTTAGATGTTGACTCGCCGTTATATCCAATGATATATATCCATAGTAATATACATGAGAATATAACGATAACCGCGGGCGCGGGCTTAAAACAGAGGGCTCAAGACCCGGACGCGCGGCAAGGTTTGATCAAAGATCACAGAACCATACGATATTCGAAGGAGGATGAAATGAAGAAGTGTTTGCTGGTCTTGTTCGCGATCTCTCTGATCCTTCCGGCGCTCGGCAACGCCGGCAACGTATCGAGCAGGTACGATGTCACATTCGGCGGTTACGTGAAGTTCGACCTGGGCTTCACATCCCAGAACGGCAACGCCGACGCCAGCACCGCGGCGAGGAGCAGCACATCGAGCCGCAAGGTTCTTGCCGACGAGTACGGCAACACCTTCATGACCGGCGGCGAGACCCGTTTCAACTTCCTCGTCAAGGGTCCCGATCTGTGGGGAGCGAAGACGAGCGCCTTTATCGAAGGTGATTTCCGCGGCGTGACGACGGGCAACCAGTACGGCGGCTTCAACCTCAGGCATGCCTTCATGAAGTTGAACTGGCCGTCGGCAGAGTTGATCGCCGGCCAAGCCTGGCAACAGTGGGGTATGCCCTACTACGGCGCGTGGATGGGCGTCGGCGATGTGACGGAGTACCTCAGGGGTATCAGGGTGCCTCAGATCGCCCTCAGGTATTTCTTCACCAAGGAGTTCAATGCAATGTTCGGCCTCACCTCCGCGACGGAATGGTCGGGTGCCAATAACTACTACGCCAACGGCGTCCGCGGCTGGAATGACGGGTTCGCCAGGAGCAGTTGGCCGGGGTTCGAGGGCGAGATCGCCTATTGGACCGACCGGTGCGGCAAGATCGGCCCCAACAACCTGAAGTTCGCGTTGGGGGGATACTACGGAAAGGACAACAGCACGAGCGCGACGTACCTCACCGCAACCGGTAACGACTACAGGGACGATACGATCAATGCCTGGGTAGCCGCCTTCAGGTATTCAATACCCATCGTCCCGGAGAGACAGGGCAACAAGGCAATGTCCGTGCTTCTCAACGGAAATTTCTTCATCGGACAGGACATCGCCGGCAACAACTGGCTGGGTACGGCAGGTTTGAGTGAGGGAAGCTATCAGAGACCAGCCGGAGATCGCGCAGCCCCGACGGCCTTCGGCCTTTTCACCCAGGCGTCCTGGTGGATCACCAACCGCCTGTCGCTCAACGGCATGTACGGGTATCTGAAGTACAACTACAGCGGGTACGGGCGCAGCAACACCGCAGCCGCCCGGGACAGGATCAACATGTCCCAGACCTACGCGGCAAACCTCCTGTGGGATGCCAATCAGGCCATCAGGTTCGGTATCGAGTGGATCCGGAACTTCTCGGGTTACAACGGGTACGGAACGCCCGCCGCCAGCGTCGGCACCGGCAATGCGGACCGCACGGGCGTTGCCGACATGTACAGGTTCGGCGCCTGGTATTTCTTCTGAGACCTGTCCGTTACCAACGAACATGAGAACAAGGGGCCGTGAGGCCCCTTTTTCACGTGAATCTCTTCGGGCGGGACTTTTTCTCCTTCCCAAAAGTAATACCTCCTCTCGGATCGCGATACTGTGAACGCTGAAAAGGAGGAGGCATGCAAAGGGATCGGAGATCGTCACAAAACGGGAGGATGAGCGGACTGAGACCGCTGCTCACATTCCTCGCCCTGGGAGCGGTATGGCTTTTTTGCGTCAACGCCCGAGCATCTATTGCCGCGGACTCGACGCAGATGAACGGGGACATCTCCGCATACACCGGCCAGACCTCACCTGGCCGGTTGCAAGGCGGGTCCTTCCTGCAAACGTATGAGAATAGGAGAGAGTACTGCCAGATGCCCAACATTCACACGGGGACATGCAGTTGTCCCGCGGGCTATATCCCTCGACTGGTGAGCTACTCCGAGGGCCCTGTGATCACTGAGTGGGGAGAGCTTTCCTGGTACCGGCAGGGGTACATCTGCGAGAGATAGCCGGCGCTATGTCTCATCCTGCTCCGTCTTTGCCAGCGTTTCCTCGATCTCCCTTGTAAGGTCTATCATGAGGGTGTGGCTCTCGGGGGTGTACTCCGTGGTCCTGATCTCAGCCATTCTCTTGAGGGCCGCTATCACCCCTTCCGTCCTGCCCGTCTGTTCCCGTATGGCTTCCAGGGAGGCCTGCCTTTCGTCATCGGACGCGGCCCGCTCGCTGCGCCTTGCCATGCCGCCTATTATGGTGTTGGCGTTCAGGAAATAGTGCGACAGGGTAACCATCAGTTGACGCAGCGTCGACAGGGCGATGGTCTTTCTCTCGTTCTCGAGCTCCACGAGCCTGAGGGTTTGTTTCTCCAGCTCCACCCTCTCCGTAACGTCCCGGCAGATCCCCGCGGTCGCCGTTTCCCCTTCGTATATGATGACCTTGACCTTGTTCTCCGAGTAAAGCTTCCTGCCATCCCTGTGGAGCCTCAGGTACACGTACTGGTCAGGGGCTTCGCTTCTCGATGCCCGCTCTTCGTGGATCTTTGTCAGTCGGTCACGGGACTCGGGGGCGACAAAATCCATATAGCTCCTGCCGATCACCTCATCGACGGAATAGCCGTGCATTTCGCAGAACGCCCTGTTCGCGAATACCAGTCTTCCCTCTCTGCTGAGGAAGTACCCGTCGTTGATCTCCTCCACGAGCATGCGGTATTTCGTCTCCGACTCCTTGAGTTCCCTCGTCCTGTCCCTGACCACCCGTTTCAGGTCCTCGGCATGTTCCCGTATCGACTGTTCGTGCTGGGTCTGGAAATGGTCGCTGAATCTCCTGATGGTACGGGAAAGGCAATGGTTCAACCTGTGGAGCGCGTCGGGCAGGAGAGACGCATCGAGCTCCGTGAGGAGGATCGGCACGAGAACCGTCCTGTAGAGTTCGAAAGCACCCTGGACCTCCGACAGGGTGAAGCCGACATCGAGTCGCATGGCGGTGATCTTCGAGATGAACCTGTCCATCTTCGAGAAGTCGTCTTCGGTGAGTGCCGCGAAGTACGCCTCCGTCGCTTCCGATATCGTCCCCCTGACCTCTTCCACGGGGCGGCGGGAATAGCGTTCGCTCACCTCGCTGAGGATCCGCCTCACCCATTCCCTGACAACCTCATCCCGGTGCGTTTCAAGGAGCCTCTTGAGGTCCATTACAAAAAAGCCTATACCCGAACCCAGCATCCGTCAAGGACAGTGATATTCCCTGTCAAAACTTCTGGTGAAACGGTATTCGATTGAGTTACATTGAAGTGATGGCACGGTTCGAGGAATTTCGGGGAAAAGCCCTCACCTTTCTCTTCTTCATGCTTTTTGTCTGGTTCGTCAGCTTTTCCATTCGCATCGTCTTCTCCCCGATCCTCCCCCTCGTGGAGGACGAGTTCGCCGTCAACCACGCGAAGGCGAGCGCCATCTTCACGTTCCTTTCCGCGGGGTACGGGCTTTCGGTCATCCTCTCCGGACTGTTCTCCGGCAGGGCGGGGTACAAGAGGACCATCATGCTCTCCCTTGGCCTGCTCGCGTGCCTGGCCTTTCTCATCCCCGCCGTTCACAGGTTCTATCTCCTTTATTTTGCTGCCTTCTTCCTCGGGTTCGCCCACGGGATGTACATACCTTCCGCCATCCCCCTCATCACCGAGTACTACACCGAGAAGAACTGGGGCAAGGCGATCGCCATACATGATACGGGGGCCTCTCTCGCCATCTTCGCGACACCGCTCGTCGTCCTCTTTCTCCTCCACTTCTTTCCCTGGCGGGGGATATTCGTCGTCTACGGGTGCGCCTTCGTCGTCTTTCTCGGCGTCTTCTGTCTCGCCGCCACCGAGGTGAAGATACACGATCCCGCGCGGGCCCTGTTCAGGGAGATCGTCAGGATACGCTCCCTCTGGTTCATGACCTGCATCTGGGTCTTCGGGGCGGGGTCCAATCTCGGCATCTATTCGATCACTCCCCTGTACCTGACAAAGGAGCTGGGATTGACGATCGACTACGCCAACACCATCCTCGGCGTATCGCGGCTCGTTTCCATCGGCGTGGCGGTGGCCTGCGGTTTCATCGTCGACCGGTTCAGCCTCAGGAGGATCATGTTCTTTCTCCTCGCCGTCACCTCGGTCTTCACCGTCCTTCTCGGCCTGTCCCCCGTGAGGCACACAGGCGTCCTTCTCTTCTTCCAGGCTTTCTTCGTGACGGGGTTCTTCCCGGTGGGGCTTGTGGCCATCGCACGAACGTTCGCGAGGGAGATGCGCGGCCTGGCGACGGGTGTTATCCTGTCTGCGAGCTTCTTCATGGGGGGCGGTGTCATGCCCTGGCTTCTCGGGGTCTCGGGCGACCTCTACAGCTTCAGGCTGGGCATCACAATCCTTGGCGTGCTCACCCTCTTCGCGAGCACCCTCGTCTTTCGCCTCAGGGAACTGAAATGATCAGCTCCCGCGCTTTCTCCTTTCCGTGACCGTCTCACCGCCCACTCCCCAGTTGTCCGTCTCCACCTCGTCGATGATAACATAGGTCGTCTGCGGCTTCTTTCCCAGGACATCGAAGAGGAGCTGCGTCACGCCCTGGATCAGCTTCTCCTTCTGCTCCGCGGTGACCCCTTCTTTCGTTATCTTGATATTCACGTACGGCATCGTCGCCCTCCCTGTTCCACGCGACCATCCGACAGACCGGGCTTGAAACCGTCCGGTCACTCATTCAGCCATGGACATCTGTCTCTTCTCTTTCTCCCCGCCCTCAGCACCGTGTTCCCAACTGGTACCGCAACGAGGCCGGCAACGGCATACAAGAGGAGCCTCAGGTCCTGCTCCCAGTCACCGGGAACGACGAGGCAGGCAATGCCGAACCCCGCCGCAAACCACACCGCCGACCATATGATATCGCAGAAGAGCCTCGTTTCCAGGGCACGCACCCTGAGTTCCGATACCGGCTCGAATATGCGCGCCTCAAGGACATCCCTCGCCTGCCCCAGGTATTCCCCCGGCACCGCCACTCTGGCAGGCGCGTGCTCCGCGCGGGCAGCGGACGCCCCGGCATCACCCGGTACGGTCCCGGTCCCCTCCACGACAAAGGGAATCCCCGTGTCGAGAAGCACCGATCGGACCGCCGCCAACTCTTCTTCCCCGGCAACCTCGACAAGGAACACGTATCCCGCGGGGAAGGATGGACGCGGGTCGTCATCATCACGAAAATACACATCACCTTCGTCACCGGCCGATACCGCATCCTCGACAAGCGCGACATCACAGATCCGGCAGACCGTTACTCCTTCACCATATCTCGTATGACAACGAGGACAGAAGATGATCCAACTCCCCCGGAGAACCGTCCCAACCATTCCAACCGCTCTGACAATTCCAACGGTTCCAACCGTTTCCTCACGCAACCTCCCCGTTCGCCCCGATGAGAAAGTTGCCTTCGCGACCGACGCACAGGCGATAGGGTCCTTCACCTTCGCCCCGATCTTTCCAGCGTCACCGTGTCCTGACCGGTACGGTCATAATAACACGATGTCCCCCGGATTGGAACAAGAGCGGACGCGACGGAAGTGTTGACATTTCCCCCCGTTCGTGTAAATCATTGTCATTCTCGGAGGTGCAAATGCTCACAGGAAGATATGCTCTGATCGTCTTTTGTCTTGTCGTCCTTTTCGGGGGCGGCTGCGAGACGGTCGTCTTGAGACAGGACGTCCCCGTTTCCACGAACCCCATGGGGGCCAGGATACTGGCCGATGGGAAACCGGCGGGCCAGACCCCCGGCACCGTTTCCCTCGAGAGGAACAGGGACCACATCCTTACCCTTGTCAAGGAGAACTACCAGCAGGTGGACATCGTCATCAACAGGCAGTACCAGTCGAACAAGGTTCTCATGAAGGCCGTCCAGTCCGGGGTCAACTCGGGGCTCTTCTTCAAGAACGCCGGGATGGGGATGAACAGCGGGTTCAACTCCATCTCCAACCAGGAAGCAACGGGTGAGGCCTACGTCCTCGTGCCGCCGTCGGTGGCCGTGACCCTCATTCCCTTGCAGGGCCAGGCGGCGCGCCCCGGACAGGCGACACCGTATCCCGCCGCGCCTCCCGCCTCCGCTTCGGCGCCTGCTCTAGCAAACACCGACATAGCGACGAAGGACCTCATTCAGGCCGGTGTTATCGCGGGCGCGGCTGTCGGGGCGAGCCAGACCAAACCCATCGAGAAGAAGTGGGAGACCTCGTCGTCATCGAGGACGTACAAGGAACCTGACGGGGCGGTGGTCACGAAAAAGTCGAGCACATCCGTCAGCGTCGGCGTCAACCCCGCGGGACTCATAAACGCCCTCGACACGCTGTTCTCGAAATGAAAGGAGATGCATCGATGAAGAAAACACATGTTGTCATGATCGCGGTGGCCCTCGTCCTCGCGCTTTCCGGGTCCGTGATGGCCGTCGACATAGATACCCTCGACAAGGTCAGCGTCTTCATGCCGAAATCCGAGGTCATCGCCATACTCGGTCCTCCCGACGACGTGCTCGATGTCGGCGCGGGCCTTCAGGCCGAGGTATACAAGATGGAGGGCATCGATCCGATGATGGGAACGGGCTGCATCTACGACGGTGACCGTCTTGCCGGCCAGTCCTTCATGTTCGCGGGGGAGATGACCGCCGGGGCCGCCGAGAGGTTGAAAAAGCACGGCTTCGCCCTCCTCGAGGAGAAGAACGCCGCCTACCGGCTGCTCGGGAAGGACGACGACACGGGCAGGGTCTTCGTGGTCCATGTCTTCAGCGAGATGGGCATGACCATCGTCATGACCTTTGAAAAGGAATTCTACGACAGGCATAAGAAGTAGCGGTGGTCGCCGCTTAAAAGAGAGACACAGACGGAGGAACGCTTATGAAGAAAAGCCCGGCACTTATCATCCCCTTCGCGGTGATCACCACCATCCTTTTCCTGCTTTTCGCCGCCGACTGTCCCGCGGCAAGCCCCGAACTCGCCCCGGAGAAGATCGACGAGGTGGTCACAAAGATCATGAAGGAGAAGAACATCCCGGGGCTGTCGCTGGCCATATCGATGCCCGGAAGGACGATCGAGAGAAGCTACGGTATCGCCAACATGGAATACAACATCCCCGTGGAAAGGGACACCATCTTCCAGATAGGCTCCGTCACCAAGACCTTCACGGCCATAGGCATACTGATGCTTCAGCAGGAGGGGAAGCTCAGCGTCAGGGACAGGATCACAAAGTACTTCCCCCAGTACCCGCAGTGGCACGACATCACCTTGAAGCATCTCCTCCAGCACACCTCGGGGATACGGGAGATGACGGAGACGGAACCCTTCAAGAGCAATCAGATGAGGGACTGGACGCCGCGGGAGGTCATCGCCCGCATGGCCGATGAGCCCCTCGATTTCGAACCGGGGCAGAACGCCGTCTACAGCAATATCGGGTGCATCATTCTGGGCGTGGTCATCGAAAAGGTGACGGGCGTCTCCTACAATGATTTCCTGAGCGACAGGATCCTGAAACCCCTGGGAATGGCCCACACGATGTTCGGCAGCACGAGCGCCATCATTCCGAAGCGGGCATCGGGCTATGTCTTCACCGGCAAGCTCATGAACGCCCCCTTCGCGAGTCTCGTCCTGCCCCATGCCAGCGGCGGCATGACCTCCACCGCGTCGGACCTCGTCAAGCTCACGAAGGTCTTCACGGCAAAGGCCCTCCTCACGGAGAGGTCCGTGAGGGAGATGTTCGCCCCCGCCCGCCTCACCAGCGGGACGGAGTTCGTCCTTCCCGGTCCGACCATTAACATGACCTTCGGCTACAGCCTTGACTCCGTGCGGGGCAAGAAGGCGGTGATCCCCGCCAAGACGGGCGGGATATCGGGGTTCAACTCCTATTTTGCCTACTTCCCCGAATCTCAGACAATGGTGGCCGTGACGGCAAACCTTGACAACTCGCTTGGGAGCCTTGTCATCATCACCGACGCCCTCTTCGGGCTGAAGGACAGGTGAGGAAGGGTACGCCCGCGTTTTCCATCGTGATATACTGAAGGCCTCCGGGGTGACATGGGACTTTTGCGCCTGCATGATGTTTCTTTGAGTTTCGGCGGACCCCGGCTCTTCGACTGCGCCACGATCCAGATCGAATCGGGTGAGAGGATAGGTCTTGTGGGCCGCAACGGGTCGGGCAAGTCGACCTTCATGAAGCTCATAGCCGGCGAGATCCGTCCCGATTCGGGAGAAGTCGTCTACGGCGGCGATGTCCGCGTTGCGCTCCTTCCCCAGGATGTTCCCGTCAACCTCCCCGGGACCGTTTATGACGTCGTCGCCTCGGGCGGTTTGGAGCACGTCCGGCTCCTCAGGGAATACCACGACCTCACGATGCGCATCGCCCGCGGGCAGGACGACGGGCTCCTCAAGGAACTTGAACAGGTGCAGCATCTCATTGAAGCATCGGGCGCCTGGCATTACCACCGGAGGATCAAAACGGTGATAGAGCGGACCGCGCTCGATGAGAATGCGTTCTTCACGAACCTTTCGGCGGGCATGAAGCGGCGCGTTTTCCTGGCAAAAGCCCTCGTCGCGGACCCGGACCTTCTCCTCCTCGATGAACCGACGAACCACCTCGATGTGACCACCATCCTCTGGCTTGAGGAATTCCTCCTGAGATATGGGAAAACCTTCATCTTCGTGACCCACGACCGGGCGTTCTTAAGGCGCCTTGCGACGAGGATCATAGAGATCGACCGGGGTCGCCTGACATCGTACACCTGCGATTACCCGGCGTATCTCGAACGCAGGCAGGCCCTTCTTGAGGCCGAGGAGAAGCAATGGTTTGAATTCGACAGGAAGCTCTCCCGGGAAGAGGTGTGGATCAGGCAGGGCATCAAGGCCCGCCGGACCCGTGATGAAGGCAGGGTCCGGGCACTCCTGCGGATGCGTGATGAACGGGCGGCGCGCCAGGAGCAAACGGGCCTGTCCCGGTTCTCCATCGAGGAGGCCGAGCGAAGCGGCCGGATGGTTGTGGATGCAAAGGGGGTATCCTTCGCCTGGGGGGACAGGAAGATAATCTGCGGTTTCTCCACCGCCATCATCCGGGGCGACCGGGTGGGCATCATAGGTCCCAACGGGTGCGGCAAGACAACGCTTCTCAGGATACTCCTCGGTCACATCGCGCCTCAGGAGGGAAAGGTCAAGCTGGGAACGAACGTCGCCGTTGCCTATTTCGACCAGCTACGCTCCCAGCTCGATGAGACGAGGACGCTCAGAGAGAACATCGGCGGCGGCAACGACATGATCATCGCCGGGAGCGGCTCCCGCCACGTGGTGGGATATCTCCAGGACTTTCTCTTCTCCCCCGAGCGGACGATGTCGCCCGTTGGCTCCCTCTCCGGCGGCGAGCGCAACCGTCTGCTTCTGGCAAAGCTCTTCATCATCCCCTCCAACGTCCTCGTCCTCGATGAACCCACGAACGACCTCGACACGGAAACACTGGAACTCCTCGAGGAGAAGCTCCTCGAATACAACGGCACCATCCTGATGGTAAGTCACGACAGGGCGTTCCTCAACAATGTCGTGACCTCGACGATCGTCTTCGAAGAGAACGGGAGCCTCAAGGAATACGTTGGCGGCTACGACGACTGGTTGAGGCATGCAAACCCGCCTCCGGCCGCGGACAAAACGGTGCCGAAACAACAAAGGCAGAAGAAAACGAAAGCTCCGCAGGAGAAGAGACGGCTGACCTTCAAAGAGGCCCGGGAGCTTGAATCTCTGCCGCCGTTGATAGAGGCCCTGGAAGAGGAAAAGAGACAATTGACGGAAACCCTCAATTCACCAGAGTTCTATGCGGGTCGCAACCTCGAAAGGATAAAGACCGTCAACGACCGCTGGGGTGCCCTGGAGAAGGAACTCGACGCAGCCTATCGTCGCTGGGACGAACTGGAAGAACTGAAGGCCGCCCTCGGCGGTCCATCCGGGCAATGAGGGTCATGGCGGATACGGCCGCGATATTCGTCTACATGCTGGAGTGTTCCGACGGAACCCTCTATTGCGGCTGGACAAACAATCTTGAAAAGCGCCTCGAAGAACATGCCGCGGGAAAAGGGGGGGCCAAATACACACGTGGACGCCGACCGGTCCGTCTCGTCTACAGGGAACCCTGCCCGACGAGATCCGATGCCCTGAAAAGAGAGAAGGAGATAAAAAAGCTCTCTCGTGCCGGGAAGCTGCTTCTCATAGAAAAGGCGCCCGAAGGGAGGCCGATTTGACAGGCGCCGCTCTATATCTTATAGTGTTCACCGGGTCGCGAAGTAATGACCCCTGGCCGCGTGAAGATTCTCTGTCCGTAACGTTCCCACAACAGACAATTTCATCGAGCCCGATGACTTCCGGGAACGGTTCCTGCCGGATCGGGCCGTCTCGTTCCGCTGGTTTCTAATCTTGTTTGAAAGAAGGTGCCCTTGGGTTTCAATTCATTCAAGCTTCATCCGAAGATCGCCGCCGCCGTGAAGGCGCTCGGCTATGAGGTCCCCACTCCCATCCAGGTGCAGGCCATCCCGCCGGTCCTCGCCGGCAAAGACGTCATGGGCCTTGCTCAGACCGGGACGGGCAAGACGGCAGCCTTCGTGCTGCCCATTCTCGAGCACCTCCTCCCCGGCCCGCGGGGAAGGGTGCGCTCCCTCATCGTCGCGCCCACACGGGAGTTGGCGGAACAGATACACGTGTCCATCGGGGAACTGGGGCGCAACACCCATTTGAAGAGCTGCACCGTCTACGGCGGAGTGGGTGTTAACCCGCAGGTCAGCAAGCTCCGTTCCGGCGTCGATATTGTCGTGGCCTGTCCCGGCCGTCTCCTCGATCACCTTGCGCAAAAGACGATCGACCTCGAGGGCCTCGAGATCCTCGTCATCGATGAGGCGGACCGAATGTTCGACATGGGTTTCCTCCCCGACATCAGGCGCATCATCAAACAGTTGCCCGTAAAACGGCAGACGCTCATGTTCTCCGCGACCATGGCCCCGAGCATCCGCAAGCTTACCGATGAGGTGCTTTCCAACCCCGTCACGGTGAAGATCGGTCACACCAATCCCGCCGACACAGTGTCCCACGCGCTCTTTCCCGTAGAGCAGCACCTGAAGACCGCGATGCTCATGGAGCTTCTCCGGCAGACCGACACGGAATCGATCCTCATCTTCACGCGTACCAAGTACCGCGCGAAACGCATCGGACAGGAATTGCAGAAGGCCGGCTACAGGGCTGCCTCACTGCAGGGGAACCTGTCGCAGAACAAACGTCAGGAGGCCCTCGACGGATTCCGCGACGGGTCCTACCAGATCCTCGTGGCGACGGATATCGCGGCCCGGGGCATCGATGTATCGAACATATCCCACGTGATCAACTACGATATGCCGGACACGACGGACGCGTACACCCACCGCATCGGCCGCACCGGCCGCGCGGCGAAGACCGGGGACGCATTCACGTTTGTCTGCAAGGAAGATGAACCCCAGGTCAGGGCCATCGAACGTGTGCTCGGCGACAGGATCGAGCGGCGCGTCGTGAAGAATTTCGACTACACGACACCGGCACCCAAACGCGACGTTGAATTCGCACGACCGCCGCGGCCGCCGAGACGCGACAGGGTGCAGGTGAAGCCGGAACAGGCGAACAAAGGAACGGCGGACGGCAAAAGGCCCGGCACGGGTTCCCCCGGACCGGCACGCGCCGGAATCTCCGCCACCGGACCCAGATCCGCGGTTCCGTCGACACAGAGGCGCCGGAAAAAAAGGACGGGCCGGTCCTCAACATGATCTCTGCCTGCTTCCCCGGATCGCGGGCCTCATTTCCCCGCGATCATTTCCAGCAAAGCCTGCGCGGCCTGTTCCGGTCCCTTCCGTTCCCAGCCCGGGATTCCCAGCCTCGTCCGTAGCTGCCCCACGAATATCCCTTTTCTGAAGAAGGCCTGAAAGAACCTCCTCGCGATGTCGTCGTGAAGTGCCTTGTACTGGACCGCTCCGAAAACATTCACGAAATATGTGTGCACCAGGCCGACCGATGTGGTGGTGCCCTTGCTCATGGCCGTTCCCTCCCGGAACACGTGCAGCGCGCCTTCCGGGTCATCAAGCCTTTCGATGATCGGATGTTCCTCGTCGGTCTCCTCGTAGTTGTTCGCGTAGAGCACCATGTCAACGGGACAGCCTTCCATCACGTTCTCGTACGTGGTCACCGGCAGCACGATCCGTGAGTTCACCTGACTGGGATTCATGATGATCGAGCGGTCGAGCTGACCGAAGGCATAGCCCGGCTGGAGGTCATCGAGCCTGACAAAGGCCCCGACCTCCGTACCGTAGCCGATGATGACCCCTTCCTGCCCGATGTCCAGCGCCCCCATGTCATCGGCGATAATGGTCATCTCCTCGATACGGTCTTCTCCCATGGTCCTGAACGCCTCGAGCGTCTCCGATTTCCCCGCCCCCGTGTCGCCGATGATCAGAAGCGTCAGCGGGCGGTCGTCTTTCGTCACGATCCTGACCATCGCCCCATGATAGGGCATCCTGCCCAGTTTCATGACCTTGATGTTGTGGAGCGTCAGCACCATCTTCTTGAGATATCCGAAGTACCCGAACTGGTCTTCGTTCGGGCAGGCGGCTACAAGAAGGCCGTTCTCCTCATCGTCGCAGAAGACGGTCGGCATGGACGCGAGGCCGTCGAGGGCGCCGGAAGGCACCCCGAAAAGGTAGACCGCGTCGACAGGGCGATGGAGGAACTCGTCGTCGGCCAGCTCAAAGAGGTTGCACAGCGACAGACCAAGCTCATAGAACTTCTCGTGCACGTACACGAGAACGAGGAGCGGACCGACCTTGGCGGGGTAACAGAGCCACTCGTCGGGTGAGATCTCCACCAGCTCCAGGGGGTTCTGAGGTATCCTCTCGAATTTGCCTGTCCGCTTGTTCATCGGAGGGTTCAGAAGGAGCGGCGGGTACAGCAGGATCTGGCGGATCATGGGAACGTCGCGCAGCTTCCGATAGCTCCCCCCGGGTAATCCGGTGTCCTTCGGCAGCGCGATCACGGCCACTTCCGCTCCCGCCCGCACCTGCCGGTAGACATTGGGATGCATACCGGTGATGTTCTCCTCCATGTCCCGGTAAGCCTGCCGCACGAGATGGGTCAATGACTCGATCGTTGAAGCGAACGTCCGGTACGGACGCCGGTCCAGGCGGTCCCCGGCGGAATCACAGATGATGAAGCGCTCGAATTCCCTCCAGTAATTGTACAGGCCCTCCACGAAGGTCTGCAAACGGGACCGTCTGGAGACCAGGTCGTCCCATCCCTCCATCAGTTTCGGCACGGTCTCGAGCGGCATCTTGACAAGGACCTGGAATACCTGGCCGAGCTCCAGGATATCCTTGTCCCCTATTTCGTCGATCTCCTTGTCGAAGATCTCAAGCAGGGAAGATCGTTTCGCCTTCAGGTCCTGAACGAACCGCTTCAGCACGGCGAGAAACAACTCGCTTGACATCATCTCTTCCGGTGTCTCGCACACCCTGTCCCGAAGGAGCATGATGACCTTTCTTCCTACGAATCTGAATGCGACCCTGTCTTCCATGGTCCTTGTTCTCCATTCCTGTCTTTCTTTTGGGTTTCGGGCCCGTCACGGGGGCACGCCTACCCGGCGCGGCTATTCGGGGTACCGGGCCGTATGGGGTTTTATCGCCTTTCCGAGCCAGTCTATTGCCGCCGCCAGATGGCGCATGTTGGCAAGTCCTTCCTCATCGGCGGAAACCTCCCCTTTATCGCGGCCGAATCCCATGTTCCAGTAGGTCGAGCCGGGGACTATCATGCGTGACATGAGGAACATGTGGTTGATGGTATCGAAGGCATGTATGGCACCGCCCCTTCGCAGGGCGACCACGGCGGCCCCGATCTTTCCCTGGAAGGCGTTCCCGTTGGCGCGCGCCACGTATCCGGAGCGTTCCACGAGCGCCTTCATGTCAGAGCAAACGCCTCCGAAGTAAACGGGTGAGCCGAGGATGATGGCATCCGCCTTCAACATCTTCGCGAAGACCTTGTTGAACACATCCTTCTTGATCGCGCATTGGCGGTCTTTCCTGACAAGGCACATGCCGCAGGCGCTGCAGCCCCGGATATCGGTGCCCCCGACCTCCATGAACTCCGTTCTCCACCGGGCCTTCCTGAGGACGCGCAGTACTTCCTTCAGGAGTATCTCCGTGTTGCCCCCCTTGCGGGGGCTGCCGTTCACCGCTATCGCAAGCATGAATGACCTCCAGTGTCGATATGAGGACGCGCTGAAGACCTACAGGGGAGGCCTCGTCATCAGGACCTCATCCGCAGCCTGGCATCCTCGGGCTTTATTGGATCATAATAGACCGTGATCGGGTTTCCCACGGGATACTCGGCAAGGACCTTCTTTACCCTGTACTCCTCCTGGTATGCCCGGTCCACACCCTGGGCGCCGGTGTACCTCTGTCCCTCCACGGTATACTCGAAGAGGACCATGGGGAAGTAGAAGCTCCAATCCCCGGGGTTGGTGCGGGCAGCCTCCTCCACCTTGCTCCCTATCACCCTGCCCTCTATCGCGTGCCAGCCCGGCGGAATGGCCATGAGCCTCCGGCTCCCCGCCTGGTTCCTGCGCAAGAGCCGTATCACCACGATCAAGACAACCACGGGTACGCCAACAAAGAGAAGCCCGACCACCAGGATTCCGGTCATATATCCTCCTGCGACCTGGTCACCGTCCGATGCCTGTACCTTCTCGCGAGATCCGGGTGACTCTTGCCATCTGTCGTCGCTTGTCCCCTCACGATGAACGGGACGACTCACGACCTATGTTTCAATTTCTTCACAAGGGTGTACGCGCCATAGCCGACGATGGCCCCGACAGTAGCAGCGACGGGGACGACAACGACGGCGAGAGTGGTCACCGCCTTGACCGCCCGCGCCGCGCTGACAAGCTTCTTTGCCTTTCCCGTACGCGATCCCATACGTGTTCCCGACATTCTCCTGTCGAAGCTCACACTTTCTTCTTCTTCAACCATTTTCCTGCAAATTCCCCTTGTTTGCAAGAAAGAACAAGAGAAAAAAAGCGGGAGATGGGTGATAGGTTACGGGTCATGGGAAAGACCTTTCTCTTGCGCGAAAGATGGTTTTCGCCTCCCCTATCACCCATCACCTCTCTTTATCATCTTCGTTCCCGTCTCCCACGCCGACGCCACGCGCCCTCCCAGGGCGAGATAGCTTCTCTCCGGCATGGACAGGATGAGGGGGTTCACCTTCTTCATGTCCGGCACCCCCTCCGTCAGGTACCGCTCGTCGCTGTACACGGCCAGCACCTCCCCGATGAACAGCTCGTTCGTTGGCAGGTCGACCACATTGATGAGCCGGCACTCTATGTTGTAGGGGCATTCCGTTATCATCGGCGCCGCCCCCGACTTGCCATAGAAAGTCGCGAACTCCTTCGACTTGTCGTATTTCCTGCCTGACACGATACCGCAATAGTCCGTCACCTCCACCATGTCCACGGACGGGATGTTAACGCTGAAAGCTCCGCTCTCCTTGATCCCGCCATTGCTGTAATGGACCTTGTTCAGCGCGATCGCGATGCAGGGCGGCTTGAAATTGACCATGCTGAACCATCCCACGGCGAGATAGTTCGGCTTCTTCTCCACCATCGTGCCGACGATGGAACAGGGCATGGGGTAAAGGATCGTATCGCTGCTTATCTCCACCTTATCCATCAGGTCCCTCCTCATATCGCATCCGATACCCTACCATTGTACCCCAACCAGCCATCGGGAGGCCTCAACTTTTTCATCCCCTAGGAGCCGGGAAAGAATCTAAAAGATTTGCCTCTCGCCCGTTCGTCGCGTTCGCTCCTCTCTCAAGCCCGCAGAGATCGCAGAGAAAAGAAGAGGATTCTTTTCAGGTGGGAGTTATGGGGGAGGGATGGAAGTCTGGAGGGGGTGAGACGGTATGGATGGTTGTGGGACCTATAGGACATATAGGACCCATAGGACCTATGACTACAGGGGGGATGCGAGGGGATAACTTCTTCAGGATAAAAAGGACTATTTCTTTCTCTCCCGCCGGAACGGCGGGACGAGAAGGCCGCCGGATTTTGGTAGGCTTCGAAATCCGGCGGCAATCTTTTCTCTCTTTTCTCCT
>JAAYAK010000066.1 GCA_012719415.1 Syntrophorhabdus sp. | reverse complement strand
TGCCTGGTGGAGGGGAGGAAACCGGGCGCGAGATAATGTATCCGGCGCCGGCCTGACGAAAACGTTTTCCTGCTCACTTCGCCTGCCCCAGCTTCCTGGCCCACTTTGCCAGTTCGGCCAGGAGTTCCTGTATCAGCTGCTTCGTCCTGTCATCCGTGAGGTTGCCCGAGGCATCGAACTTCTGCTCCGCGAAGGGGACCATTATCTCGGGCCTGTTGAGAACGAAACAATTGAGGAAGACGCATGTCTGCCGCAGATGGTACTGCGCCCTGGCGGTCCCGAGCATGCCGATCGAGGCGCCCATGATGGCGGCGGGCTTGCCCTCGAACGGGTTCGTACCGTAAGGCCTCGACGCCGAGTCGATGGCGTTCTTCAGGACGCCTGGAACGGAGTAGTTGTATTCGGGCGTGGCTATCAGGACGGCATCCGACGCCTTGACCTTTTCCTTCAGCTCCCTGACCTTCGCGTGGGGTTCGTTCTCCAAGTCCTGATTGAAAGGGGTATCCCTTCGATGTCGAATATTTCCAGTTCCACGTCCGCGGGCGCGACCTCGACCGCGGCCTTGAGGAGCATCTTGTTGAAGGATCCTTTCCTCAAACTTCCCGCGAAACCGAGCACTTTTACTTTTCCACTTTGTCTGTCGGCCATGGGAACCTCCTTGTATGGTATGTGAGATGGAATCAAGTTAAGTCCTGCCGGTGATGGTGTCAACAATGTGAGTTAGGGCGTTCCAGTTATTGACTCTGCGCGCGGATGGTTTTAAAATAGTGCATGTCCACAATTGATATCCGTGTCATCCCCGACCCTGTCCTCAAGAAGATCGCCAAGCCTGTGGAGAACATCACGGACGTCATCGTGAAACTCTCGGGAGATATGATCGAGACGATGCTTCTTGCCCATGGCGCGGGGCTTGCGGCGCCGCAGGTCGGGTTTCCGGTGAGGCTCATAGCCATCGACGCGTCTTTGAACCCCAGGGAGAAGGAACCCATCATTCTCATCAACCCCGTCATCATCGAGACCCACCTCGAGGAGAATGGCGAGGAAGGGTGCCTGAGCGTTCCGGGCTATTACGAGTACGTGAAGAGAGCGAAGAAAGTGCATGCCCGGGGAACGGACCTCAGGGGCAATACCGTCGATTTCGAGTGCGAGGGGCAGCTTGCCCGCGCATTCCAGCACGAGATCGATCACCTCGATGGTGTGCTTTTCATTGATCGGTTGAGTCCCATAAAAAAGAACATTTTCAAAAAAAAGTACACAGGTAAGAAGGAATGAGGATCGTTTTTTTCGGATCCTCCTCCTTCTCCATACCATCCCTTTTACAGATAAAAGACTCGGTGGTGGCCGTTGTGACGAAGAGGGCGCGTCCCAGGGGCAGGGGCTACCAGATCGACGACAACGAGGTCAAGAACGCCGCGCTTCAACTGGGTCTGCCCATTATCGAGATAGACTCCTTCAGGGACGACGAGGCTCGGTCCATAGCGGACTTGCACCCCGACCTTTACGTGGTGGTGTCCTTCGGGCTCATCGTGCCGAAGTGGGCCCTCGACATCCCGTCCATCGGTCCCCTCAACATTCATCCGTCCCTCCTGCCGCTGTACCGCGGCCCGTCGCCGATGCAATGGGCCCTCTTGAACGGTGATACGGTCACGGGGATCACCCTTATACGAATGAACGAGAAGATGGATGAGGGGGACATTGTCAGCCAGGAGAAGGTAACGATCGAGAAAGATGACGATTACATCACTCTGTCGAAGAGGCTTTCGGGAAAATCGGCACAGATGTTGCAGGAAGTAGTGGATGATATCGGGAGGCACGGCATGATGGAAGGCAGGGCGCAAGATCAGGCGGCTGCCACCTATGCCCCCATGATCACGAAGGAGATGGGAAGGATAGACTGGACCGTGAGTGCCGCCCGGGTGAACTGCCAGGTAAAGGCCTTTGTGGCGTGGCCGACCGCTTTCACCTATCTTGACGGGAAACTGCTCAAGATATACAACTCATTCGTCGATGAAAGCGTTGAGGCGCGAGCATCGGCAGGCACCATCACGGGTATAACGAAAATGGGGCTCGAAGTCGCCACCGGTAAGGGTTTGCTTATCATCAGAGAGCTTCAGCTGGAGAACAAGAAGCGTATGAAGGCATACGATTTTTCCATAGGATACAGGGATTTACAGGACAAGCTGTTGAATTAACTTGATGAATTGCGATTTTTTTGTTGACAGGAAAGGCATATTGCACATATCATCGTAACAAGGCCTTAAGAAAAAGGCTATGGTAAGGGGAACATGAAACGATCTATCGCCGCGGCGGCATTCATTCTTTTTCTCGCAGGATGCGCAACGAACAACCAGGTATCGACGGGAGACATCGGCAACCAGGGGCTGCCCGTCGTTGTACAGGACCAAGCTCCCGGTGAGACTTCGGTCACCGGGGCGGATTCCTCTCAGATTTCCAGACCGGGGAAGGGTTCCGCCACAGGGTCGATGAAAACGAAGGCGATCGTTGCCCATACGAGGCAGAAACAGGACGCGCCGCGGAAGGCGCGGCCTCAGCCGTACTCACTGGAAGTGAAGGTCAACGACGATGACGATATAACGACCCTCCTTGCCACGAACTATGATCGGAATTTTGACATCCCCATCGTGTTCAATGACGCGGTGAAGTACTACATCAAATGGTTCTCCGAGGACAAGAAGAAGGTTTTCGCGAACTGGCTGAAGCGTTCCCGGCTGTACGTTCCCATCATCACTGAGATCCTCCGAGAGAAGAACATGCCCGAGGACCTTGTCTACCTGGCCATGATAGAGAGCGGTTTCAACCCGAAGGCGTATTCACACGCGAAGGCATCAGGCCCGTGGCAGTTCATCTACTCCACGGGCGGGCGGTACGGTCTTGAGGTGGATCACTGGGTAGACGAACGGCGGGACCCGGAAAAATCAACCGTTGCCGCCGCAAAGTATCTCAAGGACCTTTTCGACCAGTTCGGCTGCTGGTATCTCGCCGCCGCCAGCTACAATGCCGGCGAGGGGAGAATAGGACGACTGGTCCAGAAACACAACACGAACGATTTCTGGGAGCTCTACAAGTACAACACGCTTCCCCGTGAAACGCGTAATTACATCCCGCAGTTGATAGCCGCGGCCATCATCGCGAAAGACCCGGCGAAATTTGGTTTCGGCAGCATCACCTACGACCCTCCCGTCAGATTCACAGAGGTCGAGGTTCCGGCGGCAACACCGGTCGCGGCCATAGCCAGGGCTTCAAACCGCGACATGGATACCATCCGTATGTGCAATCCCGAGATCCTTCGGGGGATCACCCCGCCGGGAAAGAACGATTACGTCGTGAAGCTTCCGTCGGATGTCGAGAAGCGGGCATTTACCGACCGTCTGCAAACGGAGCTTGAGAAACTCCCCTCCGTAAAGAGCGTTGTCACGTACAAGGTGCGGAAAAAGGACAGCATGGCCAAGATCGTCAGGAAGTACAAGGTCAGCGAACGAGACCTCGTCCTTGTGAACAGCAGTGATGACGATCTCAGGATCAAACCCGGCATGGTCATCGCCATACCCAGGTTTTCGGGAGAGTCGTCCGGCTACACTGCCCTTGCCAGTGCTGTGACTCAAGACCCGCCGGCCGTTGAGAGGTCGAAGACGGCGCTCAGGAAGGATGACAAGGACGCTCCCACGAAGACCCTGGTGTCGAGAGCTGTGGCAAGGAAGAGCGAGCCGGTGGCCGTCCGCTCCGAAAAGGAGATCAAGGCTCGTCCCGCCAAGGCATTCCATGTTGTGAAGAGAGGAGAGACCCTTTCGGAGATCAGCGATCGTTACGGGATCGATGAGGAGAGCCTGCGTTCGGCAAACAAGCTCAAGGGGAACCGGGTGTACCCCAACATGAAGATCCGCCTTGTGAGCCACGTCGAACCGAAGAAGGTCCGCGTGGCCGCGAAGTCGACGAAAAAGGTCCGTTACCACACGGTGAAGAAGGGCGAAACGCTGACATCCATATCCGAAAAGTACGGCGTCGATGTCGACGATCTCAAAGCGACGAACAAGATCAAGGGCAACAAGATCAACGCAAGAGCCAAGCTCAAGATAGTGAAAGAAGGGTAGAAGAAGGTTCCAGGTTCCAGGTTTCACGTTTCAGGCTGAACGCAAAAAAGCAGGAATGGAAAATCCCTGATGTCTATACCAGGCATCAGGGATTATTATTTGTAATTGTGTTTCAGTCTTTTGCCTGAAACCTGAGACGTGAGACCTGAAACCTGCGACGGTCTTTCAGACCTTGAGTACCAGGTTTATCATGTCGCCGCGGGAAAAACCCATGGCGTGGAAGAACTGAAGGAGGTCCCAATCGTTCCAGTTGACAAGGGTGTATATGGTGTCGACCCCGTATTTCTGGAGATTCTCGACGAGGCCCACGGCGAGGACCTTGGCGATGCCCCTGTTCTGGTAGTCGGGGTCTATGCCGATGGTGTCTATCCAGCCTATGTTGTTGGGCACCTTGAATTCCCAACCGCTGACCTCGCCCAGGATGAACCCGGCCACCTTCTCATCGATCTCCGCCACGAGTGAGGCGTCGGGAGGTCTATTCTCAGCCTGCTTTATGATCTTCGTGACCCAGTAGTCCTTTCTGCTTTCGCCCAGGACCTTTGTATCGATCTCAACAATGGCGTCAAGGTCCTCTTTAACCATCTGCCTGACGGCCAGTTTATCCAGAAAGTTGCTCATGTAGTTTTTACCTCGCTTGTACATTTTTTAACATAGTGGTCCGGGAAATTGCAAGAGAAAGATTGGTCGTCCACGCAATGAAACGAGTAATGTTATCGGAAAGTTAGAATAGAGATGCCGGGGATGGCGTCATTTCCGGGTCAGGCCGTGAGGCGGCGTTCGCGGGAGTGAGCAACCTTTCCATACGGCCGCCCCCTTCTGCCCCGTTTCTCCCTGGCCCTGGTCCTTTTCATCTCGGTCTTACATCGCGGGCACAATACCCCGGCGCAATCGTCATTGATAGTGAACAACTCCCCGCAGAGATAGCACATTTCCTGGTCCCCCGTCCTTGTTGGATAGTCCGGATAGACACGGTGCAGACAGGTTGGTTTGGAACACACGAATACCTTTACCGCGTTGGCGACATCGAAGTCCGCGTACATCCTGGAGCCGCAATGGGGACAGGGTATCGTCGATATGATGGTCTCTGTCATGTGCCACCTCCTGTGTATCTGATGGAATTATCGGCACAAGACCCAAATGTCTTAGCAAAAATCCACCAACCTCACTTTTTTGCGTAAAGACCACCATCCGCCTGACAGTCCTGAGGTTCCCCGTCATGGCGGGCCGGGGTCGATGCGATGAAAGTCGAAATGTCCGGTAAGATGCTTGTGGCTTCGGTATCTTGCGGTTCTTGTCGTGAAACCTGAGACGTGAGACCTGAGACCTGCGACTGTCTTTTCCCCGAAGGGGCTACACGGGTCTCATCCTTCGCCGGGCTATCTCGGCGAAAAGACTGTGAAGGACGGGTGTCCTCTCGAAATCTTCCGTGGAGATCCGGCGAACGGCGATGTCCGTCATGGCGATGACCGTCGCGCTCCGCCTGCGGTCGTCGGCGAAATAGGCCATTTCTCCAAAGATGTCCCCATCGGACAGCTGGGCGACGGTCTTTCCCCCGGCGTCCTCAACGCGCACGTCTCCCCGGGCGAGATAATAGATGCCGTTCGGTTCGTCACCGATCCTCATGATGATGTCATCTTTTTTGAACCAGTGGATCCTGAACAGGCTCTCCCAGTCCGTGTTCTCGATCAGGGCGTGATAGAATTCCCGGTCGAAGGCCTTGATGAGCTGCTGCGAGAGAAGAAGGAGCCTGATCCCGATGGAGTGCCCCTGTTTCTCGTCTATCGCCATCCCCTGCTGTTCAAAGGTATCGACGGGATAGGGATTCTCATGGATATACTGTGATATGCGCAGGGTTGCCACATCAAGCTGCCCCGTGGCCTCGCTGAACGCTATTTCCGCCTGGTGCAGCTTCTGTTCCGCTATCTGGAAGTTGGGGGTTATCCCCTTCTGCGCGTTTCCGATGAAGTGCTCGATCGCCTCGTTCTTCAAGGTGATGAAGGCGTGGAGATCGTCCTCGTTGATCTCTGCCGGACACTTGTGTATTCCGGGCCTGTAGATGGAGTAGACGTGGATCGGGTGTTCAAAGCTCTTCGGCGTCACCTTTCCTATCGCGACGACGTATCGTGCCAGATCGTCCTGGGCAAGCGCTATCTCACGGTCCATCAGGATCGTTGTCCCGAAGTAGGCGCAAAGCTCCTCAAGTCTGTTTGCGGCGGCAAAACAGCTGCCGAACCTGAGCGTAAGCCCGCCAAAAGGGGCCTCTATGATATCCCCCGCGTAGATGCCGATCCTGGTGAAGGGGATCTTTTCCGATTCAATGGCCCCGGCGATGTCGAGCGCCACCTTCAGAGCGCGCCTGCATTTCTCTTCTCGACCCTCACCCGCTCCCTGCTTGAAGATCACTATCGAGGCATCCCCGGCGCAGGGCTCGAACTCGTCGGCCCTCCCTTCGCCGTCCATGATGATGGTCTGCAGATGGCTGTGATAGCCGATCATGTAGTCCCGGATCTCTTCGGCGGTCATGTTCGACGTGAGCCTTGAATACTGATGGATATCTGTTATGAGGACGGCGACTTCGTTTTCGGGACCGTTCGCTTTTTTCATGTTGGTGGTGAGTCAATTATACGCAGGAAGCCGGCGGGGAGTCAAGGA
>JAAYAK010000065.1 GCA_012719415.1 Syntrophorhabdus sp. | reverse complement strand
GGACCTTCCCGAGCGCCGGGACGAGGTCCGTATCCTGTACGTGATGCTCGGCTCCAACATCATCCTGCAGATCGGCGAGGCTGTCGAGGGATCATCACGGTTCCTGGAGGTCTTCAGACGGATCTTTATCATGACGATGGGGTTCCTCATCGTCCTTGCCGCCGGTATCGGATGGTTCATGGCGAAAAGGGCGGTGTCGGGGGTGGAGGCCGTGACGCGCACGGCACGGGAGATATCCGCGGGCACGCTGGATCAGAGGGTGCCCGTCAACATGCGGGGTGACGAGATCGATCAGCTGGCCGTCACCTTCAATGAAATGCTCGACCGTATCGAGGCGCTCGTCAGGGAGATGAAGGAGATGAGCGACAATATCGCCCACGACCTGAAGAGCCCCATTACGCGGATACGGGGAGCGGCCGAGGTGACGCTCGCGACCTCGGGGCCCGTCGAAGAGTTCGAGAACATGGCGGCAAGCACCATCGAGGAATGCGACCGCCTCCTCGATACCATCAACACCATGCTCATGATATCGAGGACGGAGTCCGGGGTGGACCGTCCTCCGCAGGAGAAGATAGAGGCGGCCGAACTCGTGCGCGAGGCATGCGATCTCTATGAACCTGCCGCCAGCGACAAGGGTGTCGTTCTGACCTGTGGGACCGAAGAGGCCGTCGACGTGGCAGGGGACAAGAGGATGATCAGGCGGATGGTCGCGAACCTCATCGACAACGCTATCAAGTACACTCCTCCCGGCGGGAGCGTCAACGTCCGCCTCTCGCGGGACGGTTCGAACCGCATCCTGCTCACCGTGAGCGACAGCGGCATAGGCATATCCCCGGAAGACCTTCCCCGCATTTTCGACAGGTTCTACCGTGGGGACAGGAGCCGCTCAGAAGCAGGTTTGGGCCTCGGCCTCAGCCTCGCGCGGGCCATCGCGCGTGCTCACGGCGGAGATATCACCGTGACAAGCATCCCCGACAGAGGAGCCACCTTCACCGTAACCCTCCCCGGCAAGACGGTCGAAACCGCTTGAACCGCTTGAACCGTTTGAGGGCCAAAGAGACCTGTCCTCGCCATGATCCACAACCCATAACCCATTACCTATCACCCGTCTTCATTACCAATTTGTAATCTTGCCGTCATGTCCTGATGAACTTCGTGATGTAGACTGCGGTATCGGCAAGGCGGTGCCTGGCCACTACACATCAAGGAGATCCGTATGGAACGAAGAAGTGTAATCAGGGCTATTGTCATTACGCTGGCGACCATCGCCCTCACGGTGGGGCTCGGCTACGGGGTTTCGAAGGCTGTCAAGGGAACGGATAACACGCCGGTATCTTCGAAGAGCTCCGTGGTGCCGATCATGGTCCCCGGTAATTTTACCGAGCTGGCGGAAAAGGTCCGGCCCAGCGTCGTGAACATTCAGACGGTCAAGACGCTCAAGGGGGATGGACGCGTCTTTCGCCACTTTTTTGGCAACCCCTTCGGCAAGGAGAGCCCCTTCGGCGGACAAGACCCTTTTGAAGAGTTCTTCGGCCGCCGGGGAGGGAACGGTTCACCCGAGGATTTCCGGCAAAAGAGCCTTGGCTCGGGGTTCATTGTCGACGGGGACGGTTATATCGTGACAAATAACCACGTCGTGGACGGTGCCAACGAGATCAAGGTGAAGCTGGCGGACGGGAGGGAGTTCGACGCGAGCATCGTCGGCAGGGACCCAAAGACGGACCTGGCGCTCATCAGGATCAAGGGCGCTTCGAACCTCGCACCCATAACGATGGGCAATTCGGAGGAGCTTAAGGTCGGCAGCTGGGTCGTCGCGATAGGCAGCCCCTTCGGTCTCGAACAGACGGTGACGGCAGGGATCGTGAGTGCCAAGGGCAGGATAATCGGCTCGGGGCCTTATGACAACTTCATTCAGACGGATGCTTCCATAAATCCGGGAAACAGCGGTGGCCCTCTCATCAATACGAAAGGGGAGGTGATCGGGATCAACACGGCGATCGTCGCTTCAGGGCAGGGGATAGGTTTTGCGATCCCCATCGATACCGCCAAAAGCGTGATAGTCCAGCTCAAAGGAAGCGGGAGGGTCACCCGCGGCTGGTTCGGTGTGAGCATACAGGAGATCACCCCGGCACTTGCCTCCTCTTTCGGGCTTACGGACAGGAAAGGGGCACTCGTGGCCGATGTGGTCAAGGATGGACCTGCCGATAAGGCGGGGATAACCCCGGGGGACGTGATCGTGGAATTTGACGGCAAGGATGTCGCCACCTCCACCGACCTTCCTCGGATCGTCGCGGCAACGCCGGTGGGCAAGGATGTATCGGTGAAACTGCTCCGCGGCGGCAAGACGGTCAGCAAGACCGTGAAGATATCGCGGATGGAGGACGCCGTCGCGGAGGTATCCGGAAAAGGATCCGGCGAGAACAGAGTGGGGATAACGGTCCAGGCCATCACTCCCGAGGTGGCAAGGGCCCTTCAGCTGAAGACCCGACAGGGCGTTGTCGTAGCGTCCGTCGAACCGGGGAGCCCGGCGGAAGAAGCGGGCATCATGAGGGGCGACGTCATCCGTGAGATCAACAGGGCTCAAGTGAAGGACGTGGAAGGTTTTGTCAGGAAGATGGGTGAGGAGAGCGGGAAGAAAAACGTTCTCTTTCTCATCCACAGACAAGGGAACAACATCTATGTTGTCGTAAAGCTCGCCGGGGGCTAAAAGAAGTCCCTTTCCCCTGATGCCCGGCTGCCGGGATCCCTTGGAGATCCCGGCAGCCGGGCATCTCCTTCTTCGAAATGCCCGTCACTTGCATAATTCATTGACACAGCAGTAGACCTCCACGACGAGGACGATCGCGCCCCCATCTTCCAGAAGGCCGTTATCGGCGGTCTTGACCTGGCCCCTGACCGTCCATTTCCCGTTGCCGTTATCGGTGGCGAAGGCGCTCACGCCGGCGATGGGAACGATCGTGGTCGACGACCCTCCCAGCATGCGCACGGGAGTCACGAATATCTTCGCCGTCATTCCGGGGTCGCAAGAGGGTTTGTCGAGGACGGTGCCGCTCAAATGCACGCTCTTGTACTTCAGCACGGCGCCGCTTTCTGGCGCGGGTGGTATGATGTAGACTGCTTCGGCGCACGCTTTTTGCCCCGTTGTCACAAGACAGAAGAGGCACAATGAGAAAAGGAGACTCGGGAGAAACCTCCGCTGTCCTTCAGCGGGTGGCATCGCGTTCTTCAGTTTCCGCCGGTTTGCCCGCCACCGTGATGGAAAGATGGAATCCTTCATGCCTTATCCTCTCTGACCGGTCATTCCAGGGGGTCCGACAACACACCGGCCTTGAAAGCGGCGGCACTGTCAATGACCTTGTCGGCATACCGGTCGTCCCGCGCCCCGAGATACCTGTACAGGGCTTGCCGCAGGTCGTTGTTCGACCGGCGCATGTAAAGACGGAGGATTCCCGTCCCCACGGTGAGGTTTCTGCGCAGGTCATGTGCCTCCTCGGGCGAGGAAAAATATCGTTTCCACGTCGGCCAGTGGACCTGCATGAGCCCCCGGGCGTTCTTGTTGCTTATCGCGGACGGGTCGAAGCCGCTCTCGACGCGCACGATGCCCATGAGGACGGAGAGAAAATTGAGCCGGTGCTCCTCGGAAGTGAAACGATATCTTTCCCAGTGGACGTGGTCGGCGAGTGCCTTCGCGACGGCGAG